>CAYXEY010000399.1:0-5346 GCA_964464105.1 uncultured Planctomycetaceae bacterium | reverse complement strand
GCGCACATCATCAAGATCAAGCTCTCCACCGAGCATCTCGAGCAGGAAGCGGCGAAGAAGGTATACGAGAAGGAGAAGGTCTCCGTCGGCACTCTGACCGAGCGGGTGAAGCACATGGTGCAGTGCTGCTTCAACGGACGGCGGCTGGTGGTATTTAGCGGCGGCGCTAAGAAAGAGAGCGAGGACGCCATTTACGACGAGGCCCGCGCCATCCGCGACGGCGGCGGCAACGGCTCAATCATCGGCCGCAACAGCTTCCAGCGCAAAAAGCCCGACGCCCTCAAGCTGCTCGATAACATCATGAAGATCTACGAGGGGAAGACCAAGTAAGAGCCGATCGCACAAGCGATTGATGTTTGATGCCGGACGCCATGCCGACGGCTCCCGGCGCGCCGGGATTGGCATGCGTGCGACCTAGTGCGCCGATGTTTGCGCGCTCCCGGCATCGGCATCTTTAAATACCGCTATATGGGAATTCGACCCAAGATACTCCCTGATGGTCCACAACAGACGCGTTCGCCCAAAATGCCACTTTGGCCCGCACTTTTTGTTTTGGGCGGGTTCGCTCTGGCGTGCTTGATTGTTCATTACTTGGGCAAAGTCGGCCGGAATTACGACAAGTTCTTCACACTCTCGCCTAATGCAGCGGTTATCGAACACCGCCGCACAACGTGGGGACTTATCACTGGATTTGAAGGGACATACTTACCCATCCCTCATTATTGGGATGGGGTGGTAGGCAAAGATCTAATTCTGGGGTCACAATGGATCGATTACGGCGAGTATTCTAAGTTCCATCCGTCACCCGATGGAAAAAAAATCCTCGTCGAGCCTGGACAGGACGAGATGCCATGGGAAATCTTGGAAGTGCAGAGTGCTCGCAAAATCGAGGTGAATGAGCCCGATGACGCACCGGCCAACTTCGACAATGCATACGCATTTCAATTCGTGCGGTGGAAAAATGACTCACAGAATGTTGTTGCGGCCATTACTGGAACATACTACGAGCAAACTGGTTCAGAGACGATGAGTGCATACCGGGAACTTTGGGAAATCGATGCCAGCACGGGCTTGGCAAAACGATTCCACCGCGCCACTCAGTTACTTTCAGGACCCTCCGCACGAGTGGATCCATCGACGGACCCGCCATAATTCCGGATCAATTCAGTGGCGCCGCAACCGACGGCACTTGCATTGACGTGGATTCGAGTATACGCGTCGCTCACCGCAAGCGAATGGCCTCCAATGGCAGCAACAGCTTCCCGCGAGATGGGCCCGACGCCCTTAAGCTCCTGGATAACATTATGAAGAATTACAAGAGGAAGACGAAGACGAAGTAAGAGCTGATTGCGCGAGCGATTGGTGTGCCTCGCCCAAGGATTGCTCTGGGGCCACGCCGACAGTCGTCAGGTCGGCATGCCTGCGGCCAGGTGCGATTCATCAATGCGCGATACGAGAACATGGCCGCCAACAGCCGCGGCCATGCCACCCAATTCTAGTACACAAACCACTCAAATTGCTCGCATAATCGGCTCTTGGTGATCAATGCACGCCGCGTTCGCCGAGCCAGCGCTCCGCGTCGATCGCGGCCTTGCAACCCATGCCCGCGGCTGTGACCGCCTGGCGATAGACGCTGTCGGCGCAGTCGCCGGCGACGAAGACGCCTTCGACGCTGGTTGTCGAGCGATACGGATCCCTCAGCTTCACATAGCCCTTGGCATCGAGTTCCAATTGACCATTCAGGAAGCTCGTCGCCGGCGTGTGACCGATGGCCACGAACAAGCCCCCCACCGGCAAGTCACTCGTCGCTCCGGTCACCGTGTCCTTCATCCGCACGGCGGAGATCGAATTGTCGCCGAGCACGTCGACCACCTGCTTGTTCCACTGGAACACGATCTTGGGATTGTCCTTGGCCCGCTGGGCCATGATCTTGCTGGCCCGCAACTCATCGCGGCGGTGAATCATGTGCACCTTGCTGGCGAACTTGGTGAGGTACGTCGCCTCCTCCACTGCTGAATCGCCGCCGCCGACCACGGCCAGCTCCTTGTTGCGGAAGATTGGCATGGCCCCGTCGCAGACCGCGCAGGCGCTCACCCCGCCGCCCGAGCGGGCCAATCGCTGCTCGTTTTCAAGACCAATCCAGTTCGCCGTCGCGCCGGTCGCGATGATGACCGAATGCGCCTTGTAAACCTTGTCATCCTCGGCGACGACTTTGAACGGACGCGCCGAAAGGTCCACCGACTTGCAATCCTGATATTTGTACGAGTGTCCGTCATCGGGATTGGAGACATCCGGCGTCATGCCGTCGTCGGTCACGATGCGCGTGCCGAAGCGCACGGCCTGCTGCTCCATCTCGGCCATGAGTTTGGGCCCGGTGATGCCGTGGTGAAAGCCGGGGTAATTCTCGACCTCGGTGGTGATCATCAACTGGCCACCCGGCAGCACCAGCGAGGGCACGCTTTTGGGTCGCCCCGCGAAGACCAGCGGCGTGAGATTGGCCCGCGCCGCGTAGATGGCCGCGGTCCAGCCGGCCGGACCTGATCCGATGATGATGACCTTCTCGATGGATGAATCGCTCACGCCCTGCTCCTTGAAAGTGAACGTGCGTCAAAAAACGCACATTGTGTGCTGCATCATAACAGCGAGGAAAAAACGCGGAACGCGGAGGTCGGAAGTCGGAACACGGAAATCGGAGGAATTGCGTTTCTCCCATTTCCTCGGTCCGCGTTCCACGTTCCGCGTTCCGCGTTTAGCATACGGGCATGCAGCATGCCCGGACGCAGCGATTTCTATTCGTTTATGCCCTGACCGCCCTGTGCCTCGCACTGGGCGGCTGTTCCTCCTTGAACCGTGACGGCAGTCGCGGACCTGTCGCGGTGCAGCGCAGCGAGTGGCGATTTCACAATCGACCCGGCGTCGAACTGACCACCGACCATTACCTCATTCGCACCACCTGCAAGTCACCCGCCCTGCTCGACGCCATGCCCGGATTCCTGGAATCCTGCTGGGCGTCATACGAAGACCTTTTGCCGACGCAGGTCAGACCCGCGGAACCGATGAAGACCTACCTCTTTCAGAATCGTTCGGAGTGGGAGGCCTTTACCGACGACTTCGCCCCCGCCCGCGCGGACGTCTATAAGAAAATCCGTTCGGGCGGATACAGCGAGCGCGGCACGACCGTATCGCATTACAGCTCGATCAACGCCACGCTCTCGATTCTGGCCCATGAGGGCTTTCATCAGTTCCTCGAATTAACTCGCGGTCGCAACATTCCGCCGTGGCTCAACGAAGGACTGGCCTGCAACTTCGAGTCCTTTGAGTTGGATGCCGACAACCGCCCGGTGTTTCGTCCCGAGCGCAACGCCTTGCGCAAAGGACACTTGGCTGAGGCGCTGGGCCGCAACAGCCTGATTCCGTTGAAGGAAATACTGGAGACCCACGCCGGCGAACAGGTCCTGAAGGCCTCGGCCGACGTGCGCGGATACTACGCTCAGGAGTGGGCACTGGTGCTTTTCCTGCGTCAACCGGCGTCGGTCAATCCCTATCACGACGGGTTTCAACAGCTCATGCGCGATCTGGGCAGCGAGGCGATGATTCGCCGGGCACAGTCAGCGCTGACCGACGGCATGCTCGGCAAGGCCAACAACGGCGAGGCGGTCTTTCGAGCGTACATCACGGCCGATCTCGGCAAGTTCGAGGCGGACTACCAGACATTCATCAAGCAGTTGCTGCAAGTGAAGACGTAGGTCGATATGCCCAAACGCGGGAAAACCCGCCCTGCTGCAATCGGCGAGGGCGATGTCTTTGTCAGTCCGCTGGTGACGCGCAATGCGTCGCGGGCCATGGCCGAATTGTTTTCGCCGCGACGCCGCGCAAAAACCTGGCGGCGCATCTGGCTTGCACTCGCCGAAACTCAGCATGAGATGGGCCTGCCCGTGAGTGCGAAGCAGGTCGCGGCACTGCGGAAGCATGTTGATGATGTCGATCTGTCCGCGGCTGCCGCACATGAACGCCGTGTTCGGCATGACGTGATGGCCCATCTGCACGCCTTCGCCGATCAGGCGCCGAATGCCCGGGAGATTCTGCACCTCGGCGCGACCAGCATGGATGTGGTTGATAACGCTGATCTGCTGATCATGCGCGAGGCCCTCGACCTGGTACGCGGTCGCCTCGTCGCAGTCGTCGAAGCGCTGGCCGAGCGCGCGAAACAATACAGAAATCTCGCATGCCTGGGCTTCACGCATTACCAGCCGGCCCAGCCGACGACAGTCGGCAAGCGAGCGGCGTTGTGGTGCTGGGATTTCGTGCGCGATCTGGAAGAAATGGACGCTCGTCGCAATGCCCTGCGATTCCGCGGCATGCGCGGCGCGACCGGCACGCAGGCCGGATTCCTCAAGCTCTTCGGCGGAAACAAATTGAAAGTGCGGGAATTGGAGCGGCGCATCGCCGGCAAGCTCGGTTTCGATGCGTCCGAGCCGGTGACCGGTCAGACCTACAGCCGCAAGGTCGATGCCCAAATCATGGCGGGCCTCGCCAATATTGCCGCCGGCGTACACAAGTTCGCCAACGACATTCGTCTGCTTGCGAATCTTGGCGAAATCGACGAGCCATTTGAGAAGAACCAGGTCGGCAGCTCGGCCATGGCCTACAAACGCAATCCGATGCTCTGCGAGCGGGCCACGGGCCTGGCGCGGTTCGTGGTTGCACTGTCGCAATCGGCCTTTCAGACCGCCGCTGAGCAATGGCTGGAGCGCACGCTCGACGATTCATCGAACAAGCGCATCATCGTCCCAGAGGGGTTTCTCGCGGTCGATGGCATGCTGCAGATCGTGCAGCACGTGGCCGGCGGGATGGTCGTGCATCCGCGCGTGATCGCGACACGACTCGATGGCGAAATGCCGTTCATGATGACCGAGGACATCCTCATGGCGGCCGTGACGGCCGGCGGCGATCGGCAGGGACTGCATGAGCGGATTCGTGTGCATTCGCTGGCAGCCGCGCGCGAGGTAAAGGAGCATGGCCGTCCGAATGATCTGCTCGTGCGTCTGAAGAGCGATCCGGCCTTCGCCAGCGTGCGCGTGGACAAGCTGGCCGATCCAAACGCATACACCGGCATGGCGGCCGATCAGGTGGATGAGTTCCTGAAGACCTGCGTAGCACCGGTGCTGCGCCTCCACAGGAAAACACCCCGACCCGCTGTAGAGATTTCCGTATGAGGGGTCACTAACGCCCTCTCCCTGGAGGGAGAGGGCCGGGGTGAGGGTGGTGAACGCGGATTCAGCGTAATTCGAAGGCATGATCGCGCAGCGCGATTTGGAGTCAAAAATGACAAAAGAACAATTGGCG
>CAYXEY010000398.1:0-5358 GCA_964464105.1 uncultured Planctomycetaceae bacterium | reverse complement strand
CACCATGGCGTCGGCCTCCGCAGCGACTTCCACGATGGGGATCGGGCGAGCAAAAGCATGGGCTTGGTCATGATGCGGTCCTTCGAGTCGAAAAGCCCGGCAACCGATAATGGCTTCCGGGCAACCTTATATGAAGAAATGTCGCATGAACGGCCGACTATGGCAAACATAAACGCCAATTTGGTAGCAAAAAGCCCGCGCGAGAGTAGCGTCGCAACTGTTTGAGATTCATGATGAAAGGCGTCGCGTTAATGAAGACTCACCGTGGCGCAGCGGCAACGCATCCAACACCCAGCGACGAACAGGCGACCGCCGTCAGGGCGTCAGGTAACGGATCACTGGATCGGCATAGGCGAACGGTGATCGGCCATAGCGCCGGTCCGCAAACGCCCAGGACTTCCAGACCCGGGCGTCGGCGCAGTGGCCCACAAACAGCCACGGCCACCCGCGCATCGCCCGGGCGGTGAGGCCTGATAGTCGATGTCGATCAGCGGCCGAAGCGGTCTCGATCTGCTTGGCGGCGTAGGGCGCGGGATCACCGCCCCAACTGCGCGCGACCTCGTCGCGCAGACCCTGCGACCGCTCGCCGCCGCTGAGCACGGTCATCACCTGACGAACCAGGCCGAAATAGGCCAGCGGGTGAATGGCCTCCAAGTCGGTCCGCGGGACGACGTCGGGCGCGAGCATTTCGCTGAGCCGAAACTCGAACTGTAGCGCCTGGCTCTCGGCCGCCATCACCGGGTGGTCGCGCCGATCGGCGGTGCAGATGTGGCACCAGGGATCGGCGCCCCGATGAGGGACCGCGGGCGCGCCGCAGTCATGGCAGCTGTCGGCCAGCACCAAGCCGTGGCGAGGACAGGTGCTGGCGATCGCCAGGCGCCAGCGACGCCGATAGTAGGGCTCGGCGTCCTCGGTCAGGCAGAGGGGGCACCACTGCTGGCCCGGCCGCCGGCGGGTGCGGTGATGAATGCCCACGGGCAGCAGCCACTGGGTCGCCCCCGTGACCCGGACCTCTTCGAACAACGTGCCGACCCAGGGCCGGAAGGTCGTCAACTCCGCGACCTGCGCATCGACCCCGGTATGCGCGACCAGCCCCTCCATGAGCCGAGGCGGCGCCAGCCCGTCGATGTCGCGATTCCAGATCTGCAGCCCGGGCCAGACGGCGTGACAAAAGCTATGCAGCTTGGCGGAGTTGCCGAGCGCGATCCGCCGCAGCCAACTAGAGAGCAGTTCGTCGGCCTGCGGGCGGGGACGCCAAGGCCACAGACGCAGGTCCGACATCTCAGAGCGGCGGCAGCGAGGCGGCTCTGAGGAGGACGTCCTCCCGCTGCCGCCGAACCGATGGCCTCACATGGTTCAGCGAGCGCAGCAGCGGAAGATCAATGCGCTCTTTCTCTGAGCGGATGGCCATCAGGGCGGCGCGGCGCACCAGATAGGCGATCTCGCGCGTGGTCCCCTCCGACTCGTTGATAATCCAGGTCGCGATCTTGTCATCGGAAAGCCCGGAAGCGTGGCGAAGCGGCAGACAGGTCTCCAGGCTGTTGAGCAGGCCATAGGTCTGTTCGTTATGACCCCAGACCTCGAGTCGATGCGGCTCGAACCGGCGCTCGATCTGCGGGTCCCACCGAAGCGTGCGCAGCGCGGCGATCGTGCCGCACCCGACGATGGTGATGCCGAGGTCATTGCCGAGCAGCTTGATTGTCGCCAGCGCCTCTTCGCGTTGTTTGCGATTGCCCTTCTCGATGTGATGCAATTCGTCGATGACCAGGATCTTGACCCCGCTGGTTCGGAGCAGTCTGAGGACGTCAGGATAAAGGGTGTCGGTGCTCGCGCTCTTGCCGTAGGGCGCGTTGAGTTGCCCAAGGATCCGCACCAGCAGCCCTCGGGCAGAACCGGTCGGCCCCATGCTCACGACCAGCACCGGGACGTTGGCCTTGGACGCCCTCGGATCGTCCGGGAGGTTCTGCAACTTGGCGAAGCGCTTGACGATTTGGCTTTTGCCGATGCCCGACGGCCCCCAGATCAGGATGTGGCTGTCGCCTTCGGTCGGATAATCCTCCAGCGCCTCCTGAAGCCGCTCGGTGATCGCATCGGCGGCGGCGTAGCGGATGAAGACTTTCTGCCGGATCAGGTTGAGCCGCTGGGCGGTGTTGTCCGCCTCAAGCGCCTCGCGGGCGGCCTTGGTGAGGCGGCGGTCCTGCGAGATGAGGATCATTCGTCGATCTCATAAAAGATGTCGCGACGAACCGGAGCCTGCGGCGCTGGCGGTGCGTCTTCGGAGATGGGCGCATGCGGCGTGAGTTCGGCGGTGACTTGTTCGCCGACCCGCCGACGCTCCTGCTTCAAGCGACTCCTGTGTCGCTTCTTCGCGTTCTGTGCGTCCTGCTCCAGCAGGCGTTGGCGCTCCATTGACGCCATGATGGTCGCCATGTCCGGCTTGTCGCCGATTTGGGCGACCAACCGCTTGCGGGTCTCGTTGAACTCCCACACCGACACGTTGGGAAGGGTAATCTGCTCGCAGCGCAGCTCGCAATAGGTCCCCTCGATTGGGTGGAGGAAGTAGATGCGTGAGGCGTCGTAGGGGTTTCGGCGGACGACGAACTTGCGTTGCTCTCCAGCGTCCAGGAACGGCCGCAACACCTCGTCCCAGTATTCGATATTGTCCCAGCGCATGCCGTAGCGCTCGATCGTCCGGTCTTCGATGTCGGCGAAGTCGAGATAGAGCTTCTGCTTGTCAGCGATGATCGGCGGGAGGCCGGCGCCTGCACGCTTCTCGGTGCCATAGATGCCGCGCTCCCAGGCCAGATCCGGGCGCTGCTTGGTCGTGCTGTGCGGCCGGACGTGATACTGGCCGCAGATGAACTCGAGCATCCAGACCTCTAGCTCATCGAGGGTCATCTCGGCCGCCTCGTTCGGATTGCGGGTCTTGACCTTGTCGAAGCCGCGATCACGGGCGGTTGCTGCGGGGAGCAGCCGCATCTGGTCCATCGCCGTGCCCATGAAGCGTTCAATGATGCCGCCGAAATGGACCAGCCCTGGCGGGCGATGCTCGGGCGGCGCGATGCCGTATTCCCTGCACCCATAGAACAGGGCGCGTGACCAAAACTCAGCTGCGTTGTCGAGATAGACGCTATTGGGCGTGCCATACATCGGCCATGGGAGTGGAACGCCGACGCGCTCCAGCCACTCATCCTTGGGCGTCATCACCCGCGTCATGCACTGAGCGACGGTCGAGGCGTTTGGATATTCCCAGGTCAGCACGAACGCGAGGACGGCTCGGGTGCATTCGTCGAGCGCGATAGTGATCCAGGGACGGCCGACATGCTCACGGTCGAAAGCGCTCGCGCAGACCACGTCGACGAGCGTGTGGTCGATCTGGATACGCTCAAGTGGAAACGTCGTTTCGGGCGTCTTGCCTCGGATATGCTCGTATCGCTCACGAGCCACCTTCTTTCCGTACTTCAGGCCGACGCGCTCACGCGCCGGAACGCCGGCGAAGCGGCTTCGCAACGTGTTGTGCGAGGGCGGTATCAAGCCCCGCCGCACGCAGCGGTTTCGAATCTCGGCGAATGCGTGATGGTTCTTGGCCTCCTTGCGATGACGGCTGAACTCCAGCCGCACCTCGGTGATGACTTCCTCGACGCGGAGGTCGAGCCGCAGCCGCCCCCGCCCGCCGCTCCGCCCGCGCGGCAACAGGCAGGTCAGCGCGCCGGTATTTCGGAGGCTTTTGCGGTAGCGGTTAAATTGCCGCTTGCTGGCTCCGAACTCGGCGGCGGCAGCCTCCACGGTCGCGCTGTCGAAACGACCGCCGGCTTCCAGGCGCGCGATGATGTCGCGCCGGCGCTCGGCTTCGGCGACCTGCGCCTCATCCATCGTCGAAATGTCGAGCGGCGCCCCTGGCCCGGGTAGTGCGCGCTTCGCCTCATAGTCGCTTCTGCGATCCAACAACGGCAACCCACGTCTGAGGTCCAATCGGCTGACCGCGGTCGAGGGAGAGTTGGCCTCGCGCGACCATACGGTAGAGCACGGGCAGTAGAGCTTGAGGATTAAGACCTCGTTGTTGCGCCAGCGCGAGAATCTCGCTGATGCGGTAGCTGTCACGTTGTTGCAGGAACGCGACGCAATCCTGCTCGAATTGCACATCGAAAGGCTTGTCGAGGTGGCCTGACAACAACCGGGTGCTGGACAACCATTCGCCGCTCATCATCCGGTCGGTCACCACTCGGAAGATCGTGCCTTCTTGCCCCGCCGCCCACGTTCGCGCGGCGGCATAGGGCGCGCGCATCAGCCTGCGGGAGCGCCAAAGATCGCGATGGGTCTTCACCTCAACGACCGCCCTTCGCCAGGAGAGCCCAGCATCGGCTGCGACCTCCACCACGAAATCAGGCGTGTATCGACGAGCGGCTCCGCGCTTCACATCCTGGAAATCAATCACCAGGCGTTGGGCGTGAACGGCGGTGACGCGATGGCTCGTCCTGCAAAACATCAGGAAGTCGCGCTCGATCGACGACTCGAAGGGTACTAGCGGGCCTCGAGGTGGAACTGAGATTGAGCCGCGGACGGCGCTCAGGGGTCGAGGCGCGAGCTGCTCGTCGGTCCACCTGGACGCCACTTCAGAAACCAGGGACGTCAACTGTCGCCGATTGCGAACTGGGGACGTCTTCTGTGGGTACGGGGTCATCTTCTTTTGCCTATTTCGAGCGCCGAAGAGCCCCGGAGGGACATCATCTTTTGCGCGTTCACACGACGGGTGGAAAACCGGTACTGCAACTTTTCATTGCGCCGGCTGTAGAGTGGATTCCGTGGGAGCTCTTGCACGACGGAACAGACTTTCTCGGCATTCGATTTGCCGTTGCACGCCTTCCGATTGTGAAGCCACAGACGTCAGTCCGCGGCGACCGTCATCGCGATGTGCCCGAGGTGCAGAGCCTGCTGGGGGACCATGTCCTTGATGATGAGTTGAGAGCACAATGGGAGCTTACATTCGAAGGTTTTTGTGCCAAACCCGCTTGGGAGCGACGTTTTCCTTCAAACGGCGTGGCGCAATATCCCACGCTTACAGAGTTCGAGGAGGCAAAGCGAGCAGGAGTGCTTCACGTCACGTGTCACGGAGGTCTATCCGAGCAGGGTGTCGGAGGTTTTTTCTGGAGTTTAAATCACACTCACGCGCAGACCTTCAACAACCGGATTACCACTAGTTTTGCGGAGACTATCAACTTTGCTACGCGGCCGCTGGTCTTTGGTAACGCCTGCGCGTCGGTGAACACTAATCCTGGCGCGCTACACGGTTTTGGCTCAAGCTTCATGATCGGTGGGGCGCTCAACTTTATTGGGACTATGGCACCTATATCAAAGAAG
>CAYXEY010000397.1:0-5364 GCA_964464105.1 uncultured Planctomycetaceae bacterium | reverse complement strand
GAATGCTGATATTCTTTCCCGTGATGCCGCCCGGATCGTTCTTGCCATCCACTACTGACTGCGGCCTCGCTTGCGAACCGCGTACTGAACATCGACCCACAGCTCAGCTGCGTAGCCGGATCCGCTGATCGTGATCACCGCCCAGCCTGTTTCGCCGGCCGGGTACGCGATGGTCGAGGCGAGCACGACACGATACGCGCCGGACGCATAGTTGCTCAGCGACTCAGGCCAGCTGCCAGAGGCCCGCTTGAGCTCCACCTTGTTCGCGTCCCGCATCGTCACCTGCACCGTCGCGCTGTTGATCAGGGCGCCGGTGAGTGCATTCTCAACCCCAGAAACGGTGAGGAGATTGCTGTTGTTGTCGTAAATGACGAGCGGATTGGCCATGGCGGGCGGTCAGCATACGGGATCACTGCCTGCTGAGTCGATGCGAATCGCCGGCTCATTGCCAGTCCCCGAAATGTCAAGCGCCCCCGAAGAATCGACCTCCTCAACCCCGATCGCCGGCTCAGCGCGGATACTGCAGACCTGCACAAAGATGGCTTCAGGAGTGATCTCGATCTGCGTCTGGAAGTGCTGCGCGACCAGCTCCTGCATCTGCCGAACCGCATCGCGACTCAGGCCCTCCCAGAAGCCCTGGATCTGCGGAACGTGCCGCACAGAATCGGTCGCGACAGACGCCGAATCGAGGATCGCACGCACTTCGAGCGGCAGATCCGGATGCTGCACGAACCAGTCCATCAGGACCGGTGGCGCCACGAACACCGGAGTCTGCGCCTCCGTCCCGAGCAGCTCAAGGACGCGCGGCCCCAGATCCTCCTGGCCGATGAACCAGTTGAGCGGGACGATCCCAACTTCGCGCAGCGGCACGTAGCCCGTGTCGTAAATGAGATCGACGTCGCGCGGTGCGATCGACTCATGGAACAGCGTGTCCAAGGTCCAGATCGGCACGATCACGTTGGCCGCCGCGGATGGGTCAAACTGGAACCCGTCGACCAGCGGCCGATCGATCGGCAGCAGATCATCCAGCCACTGCCATTCACAGAACACGACTGGCGCCGGAATGATCGGGATCGGCGAATAATCCGAGTCGATCAGCTGCCGCTCAAGCGGCGGAATGCTGTAGTCCTGCACCCAGCACGGAGCGATCACCACTTCCGGAATGAAGTGATTGAACGGCGCGCCGCCCTCGATGAGCTCGCGGTCGACCATCTCCACCGAGCTGTCCGCCGGCAGGACCGGAGTGACCGGCAGCTCACCCAGGACGATCGGCGGTGCGCCCGCCTGATAGAGAAAGACTTCGGGGCGCATCGATCAGCCCCCTGTTGGAAGTCCCGGATTCCGCACAGAGACCTGCGTCGCCAGACGGGGATTCTCTTCGATATCCAGCTTCTTCTGCCACGACAGGCAGGTTTCGATGCAGGCCTTGTCGCCGCACACAGGACCATTGCACATCATGCAGAATCCACGCCGCCGGCCGGATCCCTTCACCGGTACCCAGTGCTTTCCGCAGTGGACGCACTGGATCGTGCACGCGACCTCAGACCCGTCGATCATGCACGTGCCGCCGGCCTTCGCGTAGCGCACGTACTCCGGGGCCCCTGGCAGGAGCAAGCCGCGATGATTCTGCAGATGGCTGAGCAGATTGCTCATTCGACAAACTCAATGTCGCCGTAAGTCTCGATCCACATTCGGTGCGGATGCTGCACCTTGCAAGGGCAGTATCCAATAATCGACTCATGCTCTGCAAACACAACCCGGCTTTCACCAAGCAGACGGATGTGCTTCGCGCAGCGCTGTCCCTCCGGTGAGTCAAACACGATCGCCGGCTGCTGGTAGTCATCCGGCGACTTTGCAACTGTGCCGCAGATGTAGATCCGCTTCGCGTCAGCCACCTTGACGGACCCCGGCGACGGATCGACCGGCGCCTCTGTCTGGATCCAGATCGAATGCGAATGATCCTTGCAGGCCTTCACTTCCGCCGGCGGATCCTCGCGATTGGTGATGATCTCGGATGGACCGCGAATCGCCAGCACCCTGCAGTGGTCGACCGATTCACCCTCTCGAACCAGAATCGGCGGCAGGTGCTTCAGCTTCTGAGTCTCGGGATCCCGCGCGATCTGCTGGCAACCGTAGATGAATTTCACGAATCACTCTTCGTAGACGAACGTGAAATGCTGGTCCCACGCAGTGGTCACAGTGTTCACGACGATGCCCCAGCCGGCCCCGGTGCTTGCCGGCACAGTCGGCATCGACCTGCGCGAGAGCGGAGTCCACCGGAACGGGGAGCGTAGCTGAAGAGCGATTTCCAGAATAGCGCCGGTGGCATACGTCGGCTCGACGTCCGGATCCTCCCACGCCGCTGAGACCGCTGCCTGATCAGCCTGATCGAGCGCGAACGGTGTCACAGACGTCGTTGATGGACCGTTGAGCCCAGTCGTGCGGCGCAGCTGAAACTCAGCCGCGTGATCGGCCGGCACACCGTCCGACCCCAGCACCACTTGCTCGAGGAGGAGACGGCGGTTCGTGCCGTTGTTGGCGACCTCACCGATGGTCGTATCGTCCGTCGTCGGCGCTTCACCGACGACGCTGTAGCGCGCCATGGGGGATTTACTCCTCCCAGATCATGGTGAGATGCGCCGCCCACGCGGACGTGACCGCATTCGAAATGATCCCGAACCCGGCATCGTTGGATGCCGAGCAGATCGCTTCCCGGCCGGGATGCAGCACCCAGCGGAACGGTGAACGCTGATTGAGGCCGATCTCGAAGACGGCTCCAGTCGCATACGTCGGCTCGCCCGTGGGGGCCTCGACCGCGTTGGACTGCGCCGCCGGCGACGCCTGATCAACCGCGAACGGAGTGACGGCGTTGCCGCCGGGCGTCATGTGTTCCGCCGTGATCCGGCGAATCTGGTATTCGGCCGCCTGGTCGCCCGGCGTTCCGCTCGCACCGAAGATCACGTCGAACAGACCCAGCCGCTGCGGAGAGCTGCTGCCGTTCACAAAGTACAGACCGGAGTCTGCGGCGACGTTGCTCCACGTTCCGACAGCCGAGTATTGAGACATTTCTGATCGCTCCTGCCACGGTTCGGCGGGGAGCGTAAAGCAGACGGGCGAGATTGAGCAAGACGGATATGGCGAAGTAACCGACCGCCTCTCCCATCGACTGAAAACTCAGGTCAGCCCCGTAGATCGTTCCACCGGACGGATCACCCGGGGGCGGAACTGGAGTCGCTGCGGTGTAGGTGAACGTGACCTTGCCGTCGCCACCGTCGCCGTCAGTCACCTCGCCGCTGTCCTCGCATCCACCGCCGCCACCTCCACCCGGCGCAGATCCGTTCTGGCGGTTAGCGCCGCCGTCGTCGGCACCGCGTCCTCCGGCGCCACCTCCGGTCACCGCCGCCCCACCAGCACCACCAGTTACACCGGAGTTTGAAGAGCCAGCGTTTCCGTTCGAGCCAGTTCCGGCCGAGCTGCCACCGCCACCGCCACCTTCATCGCCGTCTTGGTCGCCGCCGGCACCACCGGAGAACTTCGTGTCGCCTGTGCCTGATCCAGCCGCACCGCCTGCCGGACCAGTGCTGCCTAGAACGCCCGCACCACCACCCTTGGCCAAGCAAACCACTGCGGGATCTGGGCTCGAGACAGAACTGTCTCCCCCTGCCGCGGGAGTCACACCTACACCGCCAGCACCAACTGTGAGCGAGTAGATGTCGCCAGGAGTAACGGCAACCGTGGCGAGCGAATATGCACCGCCGCCACCGCCAGTGCCCCCGCGACCACCAGATCCAGTATGACCACCACCGCCACCTCCCCAGCACTCAATGACGACCGACGTCACACCCGTGGGAACTTCCCACGTGTCGGCGCCGGGAGTGCTGTAAGTGTCGGTCGCCATCAGACCTGGCTTTGCGCGCCGTGCTTCTTGACCGCCTCAGAGCGAAGATCCCGGCGATCGACTCGCTTCAGCTCCGGGTTTTTCTTGATCATCTTGTCGACGTTGCTTTCGACGAGATCCGTCCCCAGCTTCACCGCCGGCGGCGGCGCATCCTGCCGGCCCCTCGCCTTCACGGATCCGCTCAGATCCGGAACGCCTTTCTCCTCGAGGATCTCCGCCACGCGCCCGCGCCCGCCGCGCGATCGTGAAACGAACGCCTTCGGGTCGCCCGGGTAGTCCGCGAGCTGCGAGAGGTACACGTCGTTCGACGACGGCGTATAGCCGGCCGCCTGAGCGTTGCCGACCACCTGCCGGAAGACGTCGGGATCCCCTTCGAACTGCTTGGCCAGTGTGCCGCGCGTTCCCAGGAATGAATCATTGGTCACGCCGCGGGGAGTCTTCCCGGTGGCGACCATCTCCCCGAGATTGCGCCGATTCTGCGCCGCTTCATCGCGCAGGAACTTCTTGAGCTTCTTGCCGGTGAGCAGCTCACCGTTGACGTAGACCTCGCGCTCACCGTCCGACGTGTAGCGGAATTTGATCTTCATTGTCTGCCATCAAACGCATTGTGAATGACCAGCGGTCCGTCTTCGTAAGGCAACTCGGTTTGCGGGTCAATCCATTCTACAGTCGGATCGCACGGGCATTCGTAATCCTCATCGATCTGGTGCTCATACCAATCATCGACCGGATAGACGTGCCACATTATTTCCTCGAGGTGGATTTCGCCTTGCCCCGCGCCGCAGGCTTGGGCTTGGGTTTCGCCTTCGCCTGTTGACGCATGATCGACACCTTGGCCTTGCCCTCAGCATTCTGCTGAGTCAGCTTCTGCTGGCCCTGCTGGTGCGACTGAGCCATCGTGAGTAAGTGCTGCTGGCGCTGCTGCTGCAGCTGCTGCTGACCCTGCTGCTGTTTCATCTCAAGATCGATCTGGCCCTGCTCGCGCCTCACCTGCAGATCCAGAATCGCCTTCTGCATATCCATGATCAGCTTCTGCTTGGCGGCCTCAGCCTGGATCTGCTTGGTTTCCTGATCGATCTCCTTGCCCTGCAGGTCCATCTGCTGGCCCTGCAGCTCAGCCTGCAGCTGCTGCTGTTCCATCTCGGCCTGCTGCTCGGCGCCCGGCGGCGGCTGCGGCAGCCAGTCGCCCAGGTTGATGTCGGCGTCCATCTCGATCGCCTTCAGCCAGAGCTTGATGTACGAGTTGGCCGGCTTGCTGTCGCCGGTCGCAGCCGCGTACTCCGTCAGCACCGGCAGCAGCGTCGCCACCGTCGCGTTGATGTTCTGGCTGTCGCGCTCGCGGTTGTTCTTTCGCGCACTGCCGGCGGTGATCGTCGCCCGGAGCTCGCGCACCACTTTCTCGACCGGGGCCCCCTCGATCAGCCGCTCATAGAGCAGCATCTCGGCCGGACCAAACAGCCCGTCCA
>CAYXEY010000396.1:0-5367 GCA_964464105.1 uncultured Planctomycetaceae bacterium | reverse complement strand
TTGGTCGTCTTCATCTACCTTGGATCGGCAGAAAAACTGGGTTTTCTACAGAGCAAGAATGTCCCCTTTTTACCCCTGATACCAGGTCGTCTGCTGGCTCGCCGCCGTCCAGTTCTGGGTGTCGGTCAGCCGGGCCGTGATCAGGCGATTAAGCGTACCGTAGTCAAATTCGCGGCTGGCTTCAAGCTTGCCCATGCCGTGTCCGGTGTGGGCCTCGGTCAGGGGGTTCCTGTCAGTCGCGACGAGCAGACCAAAAAAAACGGTGAACGCCTTTCATTATTTAACTTTGTCATCGATTATCATCGGTGTGGTAATAGATAATCCACATTCCGAGCAGAATCCACTGACGTTACCGGTTAAGTCGTAGGAACATTGCGAACAGACGTCTGTCATTGTGCGGGGGCGGCTGTGATGCCATAGCCATGCCATTGGTATGATAACTATGATAAGGAGAAGCCAGTGAGGCAAACTTATTGACGAGTAATAGGGACCGGCGATTGTTGACGTAGATGCCTTAAGGCCGTATCCAAGTGGAACAAAGCCAAATCCCGCCCACGGATGCCGACGAAGGCCAGTCGTGACGGTATGCAATCCAGATACAGGCCCATCAGACGTTAGGATGTGGAGCCATCCACCGTTAATCCCGACCGCATAGTTCCCAGGCAGAACGCAATATGCTCTAAACCAAAGACTTATTGCCCACGAAGCAACAATTAGCAGGGATATGATGACCCCGATCCAATTGAGAGCGCGACGAATAGTCGATAGATTCGGCATCTGATAATTACCTCATGTCGGCGTAATCGCCCATCGAATTGGCAAATTACCAGAAAGAACACCAGTATTCTAACTCCGCAATTCTCCTACTGCCGTTAATTTCTCTAAGAAGTCGTTCACAACCCGTCATATGATTCCGCTTGCATTCTTCGTACTTCTCCTTGAGACAGCGCATTCCTAATGCATATGCTCTACATTCATCTTGGATCTGCGCAGGGCCGCGAGGCATTCCTCCCAAACTTGGACCAGAGCACGATGGACAATTACTATTGGGCAAATGTGAAGTCTCGTGAACCAAAATACACGCCTGAATTGCTTCATGAATATGTATTGGGCTACCACTACCATAATTCGGATCGGCACAAGGAATTTTGTGTCCGCAACAACAGATGACAACTCCTACTTTATCTTGGTTATTCAACCAGGGGTAGTTGCCTTGCCAAAATTGAAAACATGCTGTTTCGCAATGGTGCCTTTCCTCGCAAGTACAATGTTTATCAGGAGTGGTGCATTCCAGGCCACTCGGGTCAAAGACAACATTTGATCTATAGATTGCATAGCCATCATGCTGTAGATGGTGTGCAGAGCTCAAATGATGGCGCATTTGAATACCGGGACCTCGACCAGATTCACTAGTTAACGCCATGGTGTCATCACTAATCGTATTTGTATTATAGTTGAGCGGATCCCGCGTAACCCACCGCCCTTCTACAGGATCGTTGAAAGCACTTGCAGCGTTAGTGGAAATAATCGGGAGGACGAGAAGGAGCAATTTAGAGGTGGAAGCGCGGAACTGCATGTGAAACTCCTTGCAAAACACGCCTGTCCACCGTTTTCATTATACACCCCATTTCGGCCGCGTGCCAAACGAAATGTCAACTTTCGACTAACAATGTTCTGAAGTGTGCTGTTTGCTGTAGGCCTGGGCGAAGGTGGGGGTGAGTTCATCCCAGGTAGCCTCCTTGGCTGCCCAGGGCGTGCTGTCACCTGAGTCGCGATTGCCGTCGTCGTTCACGTCGGCCCGCGGATCGGTGATCGTGGCGCCCGGCGACAGCGCGGCATTGAACCGGGTCTGATCGGCGCTGGTGTCGATGATGGTGTCGTTGTTCATGTCCCCGCGTCCGGCCGACTCGCGGATCAGCGGCAGGCCGTAGGGATCGTAGGCATAGCGCTCGCCCCGCTGCGAATCACCGCGGTCAGGCGGTTGTGATGGTCGCAGGCGTATTTATACGAGATGCCGCGATCGGCGCTGAAGGCCACGGTCACGTTGCCGGCCGCGTCGTAGCGCTGGGTTAATCCGGCCACACTCGTCATGCGATTGGCCTTGTCGTGGGCATAGCCGATGGCCCCGGCCCCGTAATCATTGCTGCTGATGCGGTTGCCAAGGTCGTCGTACTGATACCACGTCGTCTGCTGGCTCGCCGCCGTCCAGTTCTGGGTGTCGGTCAGCCGCGACGTGATCAGGCGATTGAGTGTATCGATCGGGTATTCACAAGAGCAATCTCAGTAGCTCCGAATAGCATTTGAATATTAGAAATAGTCCAACCGACAGACTACCAATTACTGCAGCACTGGAAAACGTCGGCTTATTTGCAAATTGTGATTTTGTTTTCTCACGATTAGACCAAACTATTAGGAAAAATAGACAACTCAGATCGTTCAGTGACAAAAGTATCGCAAGAGCCATTACGATGCAAAGGTGTCCAGGAGACTGTATCGGCTTGTAAAGAGAGAAAAGGTAGTCGGATGCGGCGCCGACGCCACAAGCAAGTGATAATATCACCGAATACCAGCACCACATTCGAATGCGTGACATAGTGGTTGGAGTCGCACCGTAGTTCAACGCCTTATCTGTATTTTTATCCTCGACACTCATGGGTAATGGTTGCAGGGCACAGTGTAAGGCTCACCTGGCACCCAACACCACAAACCTCCATTTACCAGTCCCTGGGAGCAATGAAAAAAGCAGTCAGAAGACCCTCCACTGGCTCCATAAAAGTTATTCATTGAATCTGTATAGGAATCCCAATCCTCACATCCAGCTTCGCGATTGTTCCAGAAGCTCACTGCGCAACTTTGTCCGCAGAACTTGGACGTTACGCAAGATGCCATGCAATGGCGAAATGCATTTTGCTCTGCGGGATTGAACTGTAACCAGTAATCGTCAAGGTATTCTGAAAGTTGAATACCGGCACCGACGGAATATCCGCAACTGGAACAGCAAGTGGACACATTATATGGAGGCAAGGGTGGCAAATGATCCGACGGCCCACAGAGGCCTGTAGGGTCGGAAGCTATGATGGGGTTTGATGAAACAAATTCAAAACATGATTCAATCTTTGGGGATAAATTATTATTAGTCAATGCCCGGAATTCAGCTGCCTGTGTTGAATATTGCAATTCAAGCGAGAGTAGGCGGGCAAATATACAATCCATCCTGCCTCGCCTAGAGTTTCGAGTGGCGTTAATGCTGCAATTGTCCAACTGAGGGTGTAACGATAGGGAGTTCTGAAAAAGCGGATCCCTCGTCACCCACCGTCCAGTGACTGGGTCGTTAAAGGCACCTGCGGTGTTAGTGGAAATTAATGGGAAAATGAGAACGAGCAACTGCCAAGTGGAAGCGCGGGACTGCATGTGAAGCTCCTTGCAATACACGGCTGTCCACCATCTGTATTGTACACCCTATTCAGCCGCATGCCAAACGAAATGTCAACTTTCGACTAACAATGTTCTGAAGAGTGCTGTTTGCTGTGGGCCTGGGCGAAGGTGGGGGTGAGTTCATCCCAGGTAGCCTCCTTGCTTGCCCAGAGCGTGCTGTCGCTGGAATCCCGGTTGCCGTCGTCATTCACGTCGGCCCGCGGATCGGTGATCGTCGGGAGATAGCACGGGATTGAACCGACTCCGGTCGGTAGCGGTGTCGATGATGATGTCGTTGTTCATGTCGCCCCGTCCGGCCGATTCGCGGATCAGCGGCAGTCCGTAGGGGTCGTAGGCATAGCGTTCGACGATGCCGCCCTGGCGGTCCATCATCCCGCGGACGTTGTACATGCGATCTTTTCGCGCCCCAATCATATGCCCTATGCTCCCGCATTGGCATCCTGTCGGGCGCGCCTGCCCAATCGACGCCGAGCGCACCATTGGCCATGCCACCGCAGCGCGGACAGCAGTTCTCGATAGGCATCCGGGGATTCGTCCTCTCCCGCGTACACCGAGAGCACTTGGCAGAATTCATCGATCGGCCCGGCCCAGAAGGCGGCCAGGGCCCGGTCAATGGCAGCCGATGGTTCACATCCAAGCGGCATCATGGCAGGCCTCCGGATACAGGCGGCGAGGGCGCCGGCGTCACCATTCTCAGTCGCATTTCGAAGGGGCGGCGCAACGCGGAATCAGGGGATTTTTTGAGGATTTCTTGCGGCTGAGCGGACGAACACGTGCTCCGAACCATTTAAGCGGTCGAAAGGTCGCGACCACGGTCCGTGGCCCCTTGCCCCGAATCCCGCTAAGCTGAATCACCATGTGGCGTGCATACACCCGTGAAAAACCCGCCCGGCAGGGTCTGGCCCTGATCATCGTCGTCGTCGCGTCGGCCGCCGTCGCCGGTTTCGCAGGCGCCGTCATGAACCAGAAGTCGACGCCCCTGCTGACCGGCGACGATCAGGCGCCAAGCGCCTGGCCGATTTCCTTCAAACTGCCGCCGGACTTTGAGGCCACCACGGCGATCCGCGCCTCTCAGCTCGACACCGGACTGGTCTCGATGAACCGCCGCGCCATCTTCAGAAACAAAACCGACGCCCGGCGGCGGATCGGGATTGGCCATCGCAAGGGGTCGGAATCCAACGAAGTCATGGATGCCGTCATGGCAGTCGCCGAGCGGGCGGCGTCAGACCCGGCCGAGACCATTGAGGCCATTTTCATTCCCGTGATCGACCCCGAATGGCGATTCCTAAAGAAGACTCGTTCGGACTCCGTGACCTACGTCGCGTTCCTGACCCTGCAGAACCGCACCGCCGTGCGAATCGCCTACGTCACGCCGTCGACCGGCGCGAAAGATCAGCGATACCTCGCGGCCATCTGCAATTCGGTCACGCTCAAAGAGGGTTTCACCGAGCCTGACGATTCGGAGTAGCGAACCGCGTTTCAACCGGGGGAAGCGCAATGGAGCGGAACCCGCACGCCTGCCCCGCCGAATTATGAACACAGCCGCCTTTATCGCCACGCTTGTCTTGCTCATCCAGGGCCAGCCGCCGCCCGCGCCCCCACCGATCGCGCCCACGCCGACACCGACCGCCGGCACGTTCGCGGGCCTGGCCGAGCCGCTCCTCGACGGAAGCTATGGCTACACCGTTCGCCCGCCGACCGGCTGGCAGGTGCGCCGCATGCGCTCGCGCATGGGATCGGCGGTCACCCTCGTGGAGATGATCGAGCGAATTGGCCCCTACCAGTCGCACTTCATGCTGGTGCAGCGGGCCACGGGTCTGGAAGGCGAGAAAATCGACGCCGTGCTGCAACGCTATTTTGAGGGCATTGCGGCAGGTTACGCGGAATCAAATGTCGAGCCGCCCCGGACGCGAACCATATCGTCGAAGCCGG
>CAYXEY010000395.1:0-5397 GCA_964464105.1 uncultured Planctomycetaceae bacterium | reverse complement strand
TGCGGAACGTCATCGTGTTCCACGCCGTGGGCAGTTTGGGGGCGATGCGAATCGTGTTGTTCGGTGCGTCGGGCGTGTAGTCGATGAAGGCCATGATGGCATCGACGAACGTCGACATGGATTCCCACGCATTCGGCCATGCCGTCTGCAGGGTGAAATCACCCTGGCCGGGGTATTGAAGGCTCCCGCAGTTCGGGCAGCCCGTTGCCGGGCAGTTGTCCGAGCAGTAGGGGGCGATCTGCTCCGCGCCCAGCCCGGCCGGTCCGAGCTTGGCAATGGACAAGTCGATGCGATATTTGTGGTTGTCGATATCGGTCTTGCCGGCGGTGAAGTCCTGCCGCTCGGCGTAGTAGAGCCCGTACCAGAGCGTGGACAGGAACCACGGCCCCGCGCCCCACGGCGTGGAGGCCAGACCGGCAGGCGAGCAGTTGCCGCCCCAGTAACTGTCGCAGTGGTAGCGGTTGATCAGGTCCAGCCAGTTGTAGCGATTGGTGAAGTTGATCAGTGGATGATTCTGCCCCGATTCGTCGGGATGCACGCCATTGATGCGGTCGATGTAGCGCACCGCGAGCGGCTCCACCGGCGAATAGACCTTGAAAGGATAGACGAGGCCGAGCTGCGAGATGTCGGTCTGTTCGCGGTTGGCGTTGAGGCGATCGTCGAGACCGCCCTTGATGGTGTTGGCCCGGTTGGTGAAATCGGCGGCGTCGCCGGCCTGACCTTGAATCGCGGCAATCGAAGCGGCGTCGCGCAATCCGCGCACCA
The DNA here is from genome assembly GCA_964464105.1 of uncultured Planctomycetaceae bacterium. Taxonomy (GTDB): domain Bacteria; phylum Planctomycetota; class Phycisphaerae; order UBA1845; family UTPLA1; genus CAYXEY01. Next base: position 4,632 of record CAYXEY010000395.1, on the reverse strand, counting down.
CGTTCGCATTGGAATAAATGAAAAAGTTATACGAGTCCTCCCACACGTTGTTGGACCACATCAGCCGCTCGGTCGCGTTGTAGTTCAGGAAGGGCAGGAGCGAATTGTCGCCCGGGTTGCTGCTCATGGTGAAGGCGGCGTCGCGCACGGTCGCGTAATGCGACGCAAGAAACGCCGCGTCACCGGTCACCAGGTAGTGGTAGTTCACGCCCCAGGGAAAGACGGCCGTCTCATCGATCTGCGGAGATGACCAGATGGTGTATCCATCGGTGGTGTATTTCTGCTTCCAGAAGCCCTTGCCCCATGATTCATTGTCGCGATAGGCGGTGTCGCGCATCCAGGCGTAAACGGCGGACGATTCCGCGAGATGGCCGGTTCGGGCGAGGCACACGGCGGCATAGACCGCATCGCGCGGCCAGCAGAAGGGATACGCACCGTTGTGGAATCCGGCGATGATCGCGCCGCTGGCTCCATCGGCATGCAATGCGGTGCAAAGCAATCCGCGATTCATCAGCGCATCGTAGGTTGCGTCGGGCGTATCGACGGTCACCCCCGAGTTGAGCCAGCTCGTCCAATAGGCGTCGGTCTGACCCTGTGCGGCCTGCATGGAGTTGGCGAAAAACCATGCGGCCGCCGGTCGAATTTGCACGTCGCCGACATCGGCCTGGTTTGGCGTATTGCGAAACCCACCTGCGATGAGGACGTCGATTTCGACCGGTGTATTCGGCGGGAGCGTGACTTTGCGTCCGATCCAGCCCTGCGACGTGTCGCCGCTGGTGTCGGACCATGCGTCGGTGGCGGATGAGCCGGTCGAACCGCCCACGGCGAAGCACTGTTTCATGGCCGCGCCGAGGAAGACCGACACGGCCTTGTTGTAATCGGGGAAGAACGTGGGGTTGTATTCGCCACGCTGATTGGCAGTGAGGTTGGCATTGTCATACGCGATCATGGCGTTGATGGGCATGCCGGAGATCGCGAATCCATCGAGATAGGCGCCGTCCTGGCCGTCGCCACCGTTGATGGCCCAGTCGCCGTAATAATAGAAATTGACATCCTTCGCGATGGGACCCTGGTTGACCAGAATGCAGCGCTGCACGTGCAAACCGCGGTTGGGCTTCTGCGTCGCATTCTCGGTGTATTGCGGGTAGCCCAGCGGGCCGTTCTCCAGTTTCGGCGAAAAGTCATATTGCGTAACAAGAATGCTGTTGCCGCCGGCATTCAGCCTGCGCGACGACACTGTCGAATTGCTGGTCGGGTGATAGACCTGTGCGACGTCGGTATATCCGATCCCATTCTGATTGCTGAACCAGTAAGTTGTTCCATCGACGCGCAGACCGCCCATGTATTGGTTCGCATGCATCTGGCCGCGTCCACTGGTGAGCGCGGGAAAGGTGTCATTGCCGTTGGCGTATCCCTCGTTTTGGGTGGCGATGCCTTGCACCGCACCCGCGCTGGGGTAGTAAACGTCGTAGATCGTGCCGTTCTGATCGAGTTGGGAATTGATGTAATTGTTGCCGACAACCGCTTCTTCCTTCCAGAAGCTGACGGGCGGATAACCCGCGGCGGGATTCGGCGAGCCCGCGCCCGCGCCGGGCCACGCCAGCTTGTTGATGTACACAAAGCCGTTTCCACCGGTCGCGGCTTGAATCTCGCTTCCGCCGGAGGTGCTCCAGGCGCCCATGGTGTAACGGATGACCTGATTGTAGCCGCGTGTAGATATCGGGAGCGTGACCTTCCACCAGTCGCGTACCCCCTCGGGCGTGTTCTCGTTGCGAACGAAGGTGACTTGTCCGCCGGTGCTGGTCAAAACCTGCGTCGAGCCGAAGCCAACGCCAAACGCGCCGCTGGGGCTGTCCCCCGTATTGGTGAAATAGACGGCGACGCGGTCATAGGTGAATTGGAAACTGACGCGAAAGTAGAGATCGACCCCATCGTCTTCGCGCGGAATCGCTGGTTCGCGTTGGGTGACGTCAGCGGGTTCGCCGAAGGTATGCGCCTGAGGTGTGTGCTCAACGAAAGTCGGGGCTGCCACGACGGCCGACGGCCCGAATCCAATGAACCAAAAGGCGGATAAAACAACGAAGGCAGCGGCGTTTTGGGTGCTCATAAAACGTTTTACTGACTTAGGAATACAGGTTCCGACCCAAGCTCAATCCGCACTAAAGGTATCAGTTTGGCGGGCGCCGGGTCAAAAAACCGGTGAATAATGGATAGTGTGACTCGCAAAATGCGACCCATTCTGTTGTTCGCCAGCGACCAGCGGTCGAGATGGCTGCATTCATACAAGCTTATGGATACGCGAGAGTTGCGATGCGAACTTGGCTTGGATTTGCTGGCCCGATGGCCCGCCAATTCGTGTCGCAAACGTCCTGTCCTTTGCCCGTGTTTACATTGCGACTCACGTCCGAAATCGCTATCCTCTTAAAACTGTCTTGAGTCGCAATTCCAGGCGAGTTCGAGCAGGTGGCTTGGTCCCGCGGCCATTCCCTCCGAGCGAAGGAAGGGGTCCGGGTCAGGGCTTACCGTCTCGACAGACTTGGACGCCGATCCAGGACACACCCCTGGAAGGGCGGCGCAAAAATCGCCGCGAGGATGCGGTATTTGGAAGGGCTTCGCAGCCCTGACCTACCGAAAACTATCATGCGGTCCGACCCCTAAGAACCCGCGGGGGACCGCAGTGACTTCAGGGGAAACGTTTTCGCCGACATGACGGCCTGGCCGGCCGCCGTGCCAGAGTCGGGTTGGACTTTGCAGTAGAAGGACCATGAGCACCACCATTACGTCAACACCGCTCGTCAGACCTTTCGAGGAAATGGAGGAGATTGCCGTGCGGTTTTGCGGCGACTCCGGTGACGGCGTGCAGCTTGCCGGCACGCAATTCACCACCAGCTCCGCTATTTTTGGAAACGACATCAGCACGTTTCCGGATTACCCGGCCGAGATTCGCGCCCCCGCGGGTTCGCTCTTCGGCGTCAGCGGCTTTCAAATCAACTTCAGCAGCCATGATATTCACACGCCCGGCGACAGCGTCTCCGCACTGGTCGCGTTGAATCCGGCCGCGTTGAAGACCAACTACCGCGATGTCCGCGAAGGCGGCATCATCATCGTCAACGAGGATTCGTTCGACAAAGGCCGCCTCAAGCAGGCCGGATACGAGACGAACCCGCTCGATGACGGCAGCCTGTCGAAATACCTGCTTTACCGTGTGCCCATCTCCAAGCTGACCCGCGAGGCGGTCAAGGACATGGACGTCGGTTCGAAGCAGGCCGACAAGAGCCGCAACTTCTTCGCCCTTGGCCTCGTTTACTGGCTCTACGGCCGTGACATGGAGCCGACGGTCAAATGGATTCGCGAGAAGTTCGCTGCCAAGGATCCGTCCGTTGCCGAGGCCAACGTCAAGGTGCTCAAGGCCGGCTACTTCTTCGGCGAGACCTGCGAGTTCTTCCCGGTTCGCTACCACGTGGCCAAGGCCAAGCTGCCACCCGGCAAGTATCGCAAGATCGGTGGAAACGAGGCGACCGCATTGGGTCTCGTCGCCGCGGCTCATCAGGCCGGGCGCGAGCTGTTCTATGCAAGTTATCCCATTACGCCGGCCAGCGACGTGTTGCATGCGCTGAGTCGTCGCAAAAACTTCGGCGTCAAGACTTTTCAGGCCGAGGATGAAATCGCCGCGATGGCCTCGGCCGTCGGCGCGTCCTTTGCAGGCTCGATTGCCGTGACCGGCACCAGTGGCCCGGGCCTGGCGCTTAAGGCGGAGGCGATTGGTCTTGCGGTCATGACCGAATTGCCCGTCGTGATTGTCGACGTGCAGCGCGGCGGACCTTCGACTGGACTGCCCACCAAGACCGAGCAGGCCGACCTGCTTCAGGCCATGTACGGCCGCAACGGCGAGTGTCCGGTCTGCGTGATCGCGGCCTGTTCGCCGGGTGACTGCTTCCACATGGCGGTCGAGGCGGTGCGACTGGCCCTGCGATTCATGACGCCCGTCATTTTGTTGACCGACGGCTACATCGGCAACGGCGAAGAGCCGTGGATGATCCCCGATCCGAAGAGCCTGCCGAAGATCGAAGTAAAATACGCCGAGTTCCGCGAAGGGCACGAGTTCATGCCCTACGAGCGGAATCACGAGCTGGCTCGACCGTGGGCCATTCCGGGTACGCCGAAACTGCAGCATCGTGTCGGCGGTCTCGAGAAGCAGGACATCACCGGAAACGTCAGTTACGACCCGGATAATCACGAGCGCATGGTTCGCTTGCGAGCCAAGAAGATCGCCGGCATCGCTTCGGCGATTCCTGAACTCGAGGTCATGGGTCCGGCGTCGGGCGACCTGCTGGTGCTCGGCTGGGGCGGCACCTATGGCGCGCTCAAGTCAGCCGTGCAGCGGGCCCAGAAGCGCGGACAGTCCGTCGCTCATGCACACTTGAAATACCTCAATCCCATGCCGAAGAACCTGGGCGAGGTGCTGAAGAAGTACAAAAAGATTCTGATCCCAGAACTCAACATGGGTCAGTTGCGGTTCATCATCCGATCCGAGTTCCTGATCGACGCGATCGGCTACAACAAGATCAAGGGCAAGCCGTTCCTCATCAGCGAGCTTGAATTGAAAATCAACGAAGTTCTCCAAGGGGGTGC
>CAYXEY010000394.1:0-5402 GCA_964464105.1 uncultured Planctomycetaceae bacterium | reverse complement strand
CAGTACGGCATGGACACCAAGGCCAAGGGGGGCATGGGGTATGAGGCGATTTTGAAGTATTACTATCCGGGGATGAATCTCAAGAAGTTGTATTAGAACTTGATCCGACAATCAAAGTTGCCGCTCGGTTGAACACATCCACGACCTGGCCGATACTGGTCGCACTACATGTTCAAAAACCGTCCGCGGCTGATGGGGTTTCTGGTGGGCCTGGCGATCACCATCGCCGGATGCGTCGCGTTTGTCTTTTACTTCCACAGCTTCATTCTTGAATTGAAGGCGCTGGACGAGCGCTTTCTAAAGCTCTCCACGCTTGAGCCCGATCCGCGCATTGTTCATGTGGACATAGATGATTCAGCGCTGGATCGCGTGGGCCGCTGGCCGTGGACGCGCGACAAGACCGCCGCGCTCATCCGCGTGCTGCATGAACTGGGCGCGAAGATGATCGCGGTCGATCTTTTGATTGACGAGCGCGAGACGCCGGTGCGCGAAGACCCCGCCCAGCGCGACGCGGACATCGAAGAGGCAGCGGCGATTACCGGCGGTGCTGCCGAGCAGTTTGTACGACAGTCGGATGATGAACTTGCCGCCGCGATTCGCGACGCAGGCAATGTGTTTCTGTCTGTTCAGGCGCCAGGAGTTGCGCCCAATAAGCCGGACCCCGATATCGCCCAACTTGAAGCACTCTTCAATCAGCGGGCCGACATTACGCCGGAGCAAGCCGACAAAATGCTCGTAACGACTGATTTCCCTCTGCCGTCCGATCAGATCGCGAAATCACTTAATCATCTGCGAGTTCGCAAGCTCTTACTGTCGGAGTTCACGCTCAACGAAGCGGAGGTCGCTGCTCGACTCGGTCTGCCACGGGCCGATGTCGCGAGCGTGCTGGCGGGGGCGAAAACGTCGGCGGCAAAACTGCGCGTGATGAAGCTTCTGAGCGACCAGCCAACGCTTTCATTTCACGACGTGCGTCGCAGTATTCTGGCTGATCGGGCCGATTTGCGCAACGGCGACACCGACGACATCGTCGAAGCATACCGACACGTTCGTTCACTTGCGGCCGTGCTCAAGCGGTGTCCCTCCGCGCCTGCTCACGCGGATCAGGTGCTGGCGCGAGTCCACTCGGTGGAGCCGCCACTTTTTTATTTTGTGGAGCCCGCGCAGGGTGTTGGGGCAGTCGACTTTGATCCTGACTCGGACGGCAAGGTGCGATCGGTGCCGGCGATTGTTGAATACGAAGGCCGGCTCATCAAACACATGGGCCTCGCGGTTGCGTGTTCCCTGCTGGGGATTCGCGACGACCAGATCACGATCAACTCCGATCGCACCATTACGCTCGGCGATCCACTGGGCGGGAATCCCTTCGTGATTCCGCTGGACAGTCGCGGACAGATGCTCATTCACTGGACCAGGAACGCCCGGGAATGGAGGCAGGAGAAGGATTTTCCACATATCACCGCGGCCAAGGCATGGACCATTTGCGACGCAAAGCAGCTGATCGAAGACAACCTCAGTTCGATTGCGCGACATCAAGGGGAGATAGTCGCGACTGCGACTGACGGTAAAGATGCGAATTACCCCAAGGAGGTGAATCGCCGAGCCACGCTGCAACGGGAATTGCGGGCGAGTGAATTACGCAATTCGACGACGCTGCATTTAGGTGATGGGGCTTCAATTTCGGCCGCGGATGCGCGCGCGGAGATTGACCAATTAACTCAATCCATCGCGCAACGCGAAGACCAGGCGAAGTCGACGATCGAATTCAGTATGAAGGAGATTCGCGACGAGGAGATCACGGAGGAAGAAATCAAGGCCGACAAGCGGCACTCCGAGATCGTGCATGCCCATGAACTGCTTACCAATCTGATTCCGCGCCTGAGAGAAGCCAACGTCAAACTCGAACAGGAAGCCGAGGCGACTCGGGCGGAGCTGTCACCCAAGATCAAAGACAAAATCGTCTTCCTGGGCTACGCGGCCACCGCCCTGGGCGACATCGTGGCCACGCCGATTGATGCGCGAACCCACGGTGTGATGTGCCATGCGCATGTGTTGAACACCATCCTCTCGCGGCGGTTCATCTGGCGGACGCCTCGGCCTGTTGAGGTCCTGTTTGTCGTTCTGGTCGGCGCCGTGATCAGCTTTATCACTGCTACGAGCGGACCCAAGAAGGCCCTGCTGCTCACGGTTGCGATTCTGGCGGCGTACTTTGCCATCAGCTGGCTTCTTTATTTTCAAGCGATGGATCGCTGGATCATTCTGGCCGGTCCGCTCATCATCTTCGCGGCCGTCTGGGCGTTCGTCACCCTTTTCCGCCAGCTCACCGCCGAGCGCGAAAAGCGCATCTTCGCCAAACAGCTTGGCCAATACACGTCACCGGTCATTGCAGACCGGCTCGCGGCCAATCCCGAGGCGGCGGCGGCGTTCAAGAGCGTGCAGTCGCGGGATATCACGGTTCTTTTCACCGATCTGGCCCACTTCACCACGATCAGTGAAACGCAGGACGCTGAAACCATCCAATATGTCTTGAATAAATACCTGGAGCGCATGTCCAAGGTGATCTGGCAGCGGCGCGGACTGATCAACAAGTTCATGGGCGACGGTGTGATGGCATTCTTCAACGCCTCAGTCGACCCGCAGGCCGATCATGCCCGGCTCGGCGTGGAAGTGACGCTGGATGGTTTCGACGAGATGGAGAAGATCAAGGCCGAGGAGGCCGACGGGCCGTATCGCGAGCTGTTCGCACAACTGGGCATGCGCGCCGGCATCGCCACGGGCATCTGCAAGAACGGCGACTTCGGCAGCGAACTGAAGGCCGATTACACGGTCATCGGCGACGTCGTGAACCTGGCGGCGCGGCTGGAGCCGGCCAACAAGGTCTTCGGCACCCGGCTCCTGTGCCCCGCATCAACGCGCGACCGCGTGTTGAATCACTTCGAATTTCGCTATTTGGCTGAATTGCAGGTCAAGGGCAAGACCCGCACGGTTCCGGTCTACGAAGTGCTGGGCCGCAAGGGAACGGTGGATGCAGCCGTGCTCGAGTACGGGTCGCGCTTCGAGGCGGCGGTGGCGCTGTATCGCGAGCGGAAGTTTGACGAGTGCATCCGGGCGTTCATGCGAATCCTGGCGCGTCGTCCGGATGATCTCGGGGCGGCGCGGTACATCGATGCGTGCGAGGAGTTGAAGTCGTTCCCGCCGCCGGAGGGATGGAATGGGGCGCTGGAATTGAAGGAGAAGTAGCGGGAGCCGCGATAGGAGTATTGGGGGTTCCCTCGCGCTCCTCTCCACCACCCCCTCCCTTGAAGGAGCGGGAGTAAGCTGCCTCACCAATTCAGATTATTTGTCATTATTGATTGCGATGTTCAACGGAATGACGCCGGGTGCGGCATCTGTGGCGGCGAGGGCCTCTTTTGAGGGATGCGGGAAGTCGGCGAGGTCGCTTGCGGCAGGGATGGTGACTTCGAGCCAGACGCAATCGGTGCTGGTTTTCAGCTTCGCGTTCTTGAGCGCGGCGGGCAGGACCACCACCTCGCCCTTTCGGAAAGTCTCCACGTCGCCTCGGCCCGCGGTAATCTGACCACTGCCCTCCAGCACGATCCAGCACACCAGCTCGGCGTAGGGAATGTCCTGCTCGACGTCGGCGGTCATGCGCACCTTCTCAATGCGAAAGCTCGGGCTGTCGACCAGGCGCGTGACCGTGGTGAAGATGCCGGCGACGTGGCTGCGGCGCTCGAAGACCGCCGGATCCACGTTCGTCTGAATAGCGGCGAGCGATTGCTCGATGTGCAGGCCGGCATCGCCGTCGGGCCGGCGACGCCCCCAGTCGTACAGTCGATACGTCGTGTCGGACGGCGTCTGAATTTCAGCGGCCACCACGCCGGCGCCCATGGCATGGATCGTGCCCGAGGGGATGTAGTAGGTCTGTCCCGGGCGCACGGCGTAGGCGCGAAGCAGCGACGGCGTGGACTCGGGTTTGGTCTCCGCGGCACGGCGCAGATCATCAAGGGTCACGCCGGGGGCCAGCCCGCGATAAATCATCGCGCCGGGTGCCGCCTGGAGGATGTGCCAGGCCTCGTGCTTGATCCCCCTTGTTTTTAGCTGCCCGTCTGTATCGTCGGGCCGCGGGTGCACCTGAATGCTCAGGTTCTGAGCCGCATCGAGAAACTTGATCAGCAGCGGGAATCGCCCCTCGTGCAGCGGCGCCCGGCCGGTCAAATCAGGCCCCCATTCTCGGACGAGTTCACCGAGCATGCGACCCTTCTGTGGTCCACGGGCCACGACCGACTGGCCGTTGGGCAAATCCGCGCATTCCCAGGACTCGCCGATGGGCACATTTGCCGGCAGCGCCTTGTCCAGCAGGGTGTACAAGTTTCGGCCACCCCAGACTTTTTCGCGAAAGAGAGGCGTCAGGATCAGGGTACTTACTGGCATGGAGGCATTCTAAAGGGCTTGGATCGCGGACGCAGGGCGAATGGTAGGTTTAGTCGGAGTCGGTGCCCTGGGGGTTCACAGGACGCCGCTCAGATATTTGTCCCCCTATAACAATGTGGTGCGGAGCGTGTCTGGAAGTACGGAAAGTTGGTTGCCAATGAAACGCTTCGGAATCAAGACAATTGTTGTTGGGGGCCTGCTCGCCGGACTGGTCGGCTGTCAGAATCCCGCGCCGTCGATGTATCAGACCCGTTCTTGGAACGGCATCACCTACGTCGAGCGTGGAAAGACCGCCTTGAAGATGGACATCGTCGCACCAGTGGGCATGAATGGCCCGCGTCCCGCGGTGGTGATGGTGCATGGTGGGGCGTGGACGTTCGGCAGCCGACAGTGGATGCGGGCGTCGGCGGATTTTCTGGCCGGCATGGGCTTCGTCAGCGCGGCGATCGACTATCGCCTGACGCCGACCGGCGCGAAGTACCCCGACCAGGTGCGCGATTGTCTTGCGGCGGTGAAGTTTCTTCGCAAGAACGCGGCGGAGTATGGCATCAATCCGGATCGCATCGCCATTGGCGGCGACTCGGCGGGCGGGCATCTCGCCTTGCTCGCGGGGTTGACCAGGGACACTTCGATCTACGGCGATGACTCGTATCCAGGCGTATCGACGGATGTCTGTGCAATCGTCGACATCTATGGGCCAACCGACATGCTGTCGCTCTACAAGGACTGCCCGTGGGTGGTGCGGCCGGACATTGAGCGGTTTATCGGCGGCACACCATCCTCCGCGCCGGACAAGTGGCGCGAGGCCTCGCCGCTGACCCATGTGCGCAAGGATGCACCACCGGTACTGATCCTGCACGGCGATGGCGACGCGATTGTGAACTACAAGCAGGCCGAGGAGCTGGAGAAGGCGATTCGCGCTGCCGGCGGCACGTGTCAATTGATCCGCGTGCGCGGAGGGGCGCACGGATGGT
>CAYXEY010000393.1:0-5407 GCA_964464105.1 uncultured Planctomycetaceae bacterium | reverse complement strand
CGTACTTTTCGTGCAGATTGGTGCGCTTCGCTCAGAAAACCCTTTGAACGACAAGCACTTGCGTTCTCGGCACTTCCGCGCGCTCAATCCCTTTCGTGCAGATTGGTGCGCATTGGCTCAGCGGCGATTGCCCTGCCGTAGACCGATCGCTGGTCGCCGATCTTGGGCTTCGCGCTTCTGCGAAGATGTGCACAGCACTGAACACATTGAACACACTTGAACAGATGGAGGCGGCAGCCGGCCGGGTATCTCCGCTCTATCTCGCTCGATAGCCAGCACACACAATCGGTGCTCAGTTCAGACTCGTGCTCGATTTCTATCTACGTGCCTCGAAAATTCGCCAAGGGAAATCTCCCCCGGATCTAGCCTGGAGAGGAGAAGGCCCCGCAGCGCCAACAATCGCTCCAACCCGAACTTCGCCCACCAAATGCCAAAGGTGCCGCCGCGACTGCTAGATGTTGGATCGCTTGTATCCGAAGCATTTTTCCAGCGAATGGAAGAGGCGGCGTCCGGGACACTGGTCGTAGATGCAAATGGTGTGATTGTCTGGATCGATGCAAAATATGGGAAGTTGCTTGGCGTAGACCCATCGCAAGCAGTTGGCCGCCAGATCGCCGAGTTGCTGCCGACATCTAGAATCCCGGAAGTTTTGGAAACCGGGAAACCGATTCCATTGGACCTCATGAAGTATCGGGAGGGCTGGAGAGTTGTCTCCCGATTCCCTGCGCTAGATGCTCAAGGTCAGGTTCAAGGCGCGTTTGGTTTTGTGCTGTTTACCAGTCCGGCGAAGGTTGCCGGTATGGTAGATCGATACCAAAGGGACTCGGATCAGCGCGGAAACCCCGTTTCGGTGCGCGGTTCAATTCGCCAGGCGCAGTCGGACTTGCGTGACCTGTCGTGTTTCTGCGGAGACAGCTCCCAAGCCCAATTGGTACGCCAGGAAGCTTTGCATGCCGCTGGGACGCCATTTCCGGTCATCATCTGGGGGCCATCGGGCGTCGGGAAAAAGCTCCTCGCCGAAGGGATCTATAAGGCTGGGCGGCGCACTGGCGGCTTGAGCAGGATCTCTTGCGCTGGAGGCCTCGCAAACGGATTCGCGCGCCTAGGCGGGGACCTGAAGGGCCAACAATTCTCCATTGACCGCTGGCCGCAAGATGCGACGGTCCTTTTCGAGAACATCGAAGACCTCTCGCCTGACGACCAACGCCAGCTGGTACGTTCCTGCGAGTTGAATCCACGTGCTCGAATCATCGTGACGAGCCGGAACGATCCTCATGCTGGGCTGGCGTCTGCTTCTCTTCTTCCGGAGTTGTTCTGGGTTCTTCAGCCCCACGTAATACACGTCCCTGCGCTTTCCGAACGTCCGAAGGATGTGGACTTTCTGTCACAGCGCTACCTGGATGAAGCAAATGCACAGCTTCGAAAGAGCTGCGCACTTGATAATGAAGGCAAGGCTATCTTGCGAACTGATCCTCTGCCGGGCAATGCAAGGCAGCTCAAACAAGTAATTTTATGCGCCGTGCTCGCCGAAGGTAAAGATGTGATCCTTCCGGAGCGTCTTTCCAGGTTGCTCGAGCATCAAATCGGTACTAGCTCGTCGCGGGCATTTCGAGAAGGCGACGAACTGGCGCAGCTTCAACACGCGCTGGAGGTGCATAAGGGCAACATGACTGCCGCTGCAAGAGCACTCGGAATGTCACGCACCACGCTTTACACGAAAGCCCAAAAACTGGGACTGTCGCCCAAAATGCGGTCGCGAAGGCCGAGGGCAGAGCGTTCTCGCAAATTGTAAAAATTATCGATAGATACAACCTGAGGTCGAAGCGTCAAATGACAGCCAATACCAATATCGAGTTCGGACAGGGTGAGCATCGCTGGGACATCCCAGAGATGTTCAACATTGGCCAGGACGTATGTGACAAATGGGCTGACGTTGAGCCTGAACGCCTTGCCATCGTTTTCGAAAGGGCGACTGGCGAGGTCGAGCGGCTGACGTTCGGGGCGCTGCAGCGCATGTCGAATCAAGCGGCCAACTGCCTGCGCAGCCATGGTATCAAGAGAGGAGATCGCGTTGGCATCCTGCTGCCCCAATCTCCTCAGACGGCCGCGATGCACATCGCGATCTACAAATCGGGCGCCATAGCGGTGCCGATGTTCGCGCTGTTTGGGCAAGACGCGCTGGAGTTCCGTCTCGCTGATAGCGGCTGCCGAGCATTGCTCACGGACCTGGAGGGGGCAATCAAGATCGCACCCATTCGTGCCCGCCTACCCGAGTTGAGCACCCTCCTGGTGACCGGAGCGAAGGACGCGCCGTCACTGAAAGGAGTTGACTTCGAGAAGGCCTTGCGGTCCGAGCCCTCTACGTTCTCCCTGGTGGAGACGCGAGCGGACGACCCCGCAGTCATCATCTATACGTCGGGCACCACAGGCAAGCCGAAGGGCGCCCTGCATGCTCATCGAACGCTGCTGGGGCATCTTCCAGGCGTCGAGATGTCTCATGGGGGGCAGATCAAGCCCGGTGACGTCTTCTGGACCCCTGCAGACTGGGCTTGGATCGGCGGGCTGCTGGATGTACTGCTTCCCGCGCTCCACCATGGCGTGCCGGTCGTGGCTCATCGTTTCGCAAAGTTCGACGCGGCAGCTGCATACGCGTTGATGAGTCGACACGCCGTCACCAACGTTTTCCTCCCGCCGACGGCAATCAAGATGCTCCGAGCCGACACGGAGCCGGGCGTGCGCGAGAGACTGCGCGTCCGGTCGGTTGCAAGTGGCGGCGAGTCGCTGGGATCCGAGTTGATCAGCTGGGGGCGCGAGACCTTTGGCGTGACGATCAACGAGTTCTACGGCCAGACCGAGTGCAATATGGTCGTGTCCTCGTGCGACTCGCTCTTCGCAGCGCGGCCTGGCGCGATCGGGAAGGCTGTACCCGGCCACACGGTGCTGGTCATCGACGAGCTGGGCAATCCGCTTCCTGCCGGGAGCCTCGGCGAGATCGCTGTTCAGTCTCCTGATCCGGTCATGTTCCTCGGGTACTGGAACAATCCAGACGCAACTGCGGCGAAGTTCGCCGGGCCCTTCCTTCGCACGGGCGACATGGGCGTTGTCGATGCGGATGGCTACGTCAGCTTCGCGGGGCGCAATGACGACGTCATCACCAGCGCAGGCTATCGGATCGGACCCGGTCCGATCGAAGACTGCCTGCTCTCACACTCGGCGGTCCGCATGGCCGCTGTCGTGGGTAAGCCCGATGATCAACGCACCGAGATCGTCAAGGCTTTCGTCATCTTGAACGAAGGATTCGTCGCCTCTTCTGCGCTGACGAAGGAACTTCAAGATCATGTTCGCAACCGACTTGCCGCGCATGAGTACCCGCGGGCCATCGAGTATGTCAATGCGTTCCCGATGACAGCGACCGGCAAGATCATCCGCGCCGAATTGAAGAAGCGCTAGGTCAGCCGCTCCACCTGAACCCGTCCAACCTACGAGCGCAGCTGCCGACACGGTAGCTGCGATGGGTGCTCTTTTTTCCGCGCCTTCTGCGACACACACGGTTTGCAAACAGAATGAACACACCAGCAACAGCGCTAGCAGCAGGAAGAAGCCAAGCGGGAGCGACGGTCCACCGCAGCCACTGTTGCCTGCAAGCGCCGTTCACCCGGTGGCGAGGACGGCCTTCAGGGTGTACCTCGCGGGAAGCTCCTTGGTGTCGTTCCACTTGACGACGACTTGGCCATGTACTTCTTCGTCTTGGCAGTGTTCGTCGCGGCATTCCTGTTCGTCGTGTGCATCGTTCACTCGCCGTACGGTCAGGTTCTTAAAGCCATCCGCGAGAACGAACCTCGCGCCATCTCGCTCGGACACAACGTCGATCGCTACAAGCTCCTGGCTTTCGTTCTGTCCACCGCGATCGCAGCCCTCGCGGGCGCCCTGAAAACCTTGGTTCTGGGGTTCGCAACGCTGTCCGACGTGCACTGGTCCATGTTCGGCGAGGTCGTCTTGATGACGCTGCTGGGAGGCATGGGAACCTTCACGGACCGGTGGTTGGCGGATTCATCGTCATCCTGGGTGACCGTGATCATCGGCGTCACCTTTGTAGGCTGCGTCATTGCGTTCAGGCGAGGCGTAGTGGGTGAAATCGTCAATCGCCTGAGAAACAAGTCGTAGTGGCTTGCCCGAGGTGCGGGCGTGTGGCTCACAAGACAGCAAAACAGAGAGACTACTTGGAGAACTCAATGAGCGATGATCAAGTCGTAAGAACGACTGCTGAGGGACCGCTGTGGATTGTTACGCTGTCTCGGCCGAAAGTCGTCAACGCGGTCAACGGGCTGATGGCCACGCAACTGGCGGCGGCGATCAACGTATTCGAGGAGGACGACGCGCTGAGGGTCTGCATAATCCAAGGAGAGGGCGGTAACTTCTGTGCAGGCATGGACCTCAAGGGGTTTGCCGCGGGGGATCGACCGTTCTTGCCTTCCGGCGGATTCGCAGGGCTTGTGGAGCTCTCGCTACGAAAGCCCATCGTGGCAGCGGTCGAGGGTTATGCTCTAGCAGGCGGCTTCGAAATTGCGCTGTGTTGCGACCTCATCGTTGCATCGCGAAGCGCCGAGTTTGGGCTTCCAGAGGCTAGACGTGGCCTAGTCGCTGCTGGCGGGGGGCTCCTGCGCCTCCCGTCCCTGATACCCCGCGCACTCGCCATGGAGTTGGCCTTGACAGGCCGGTCCATGGGAGCCGAGGAGGCTTGGAGAGCAGGACTTTTGAATCGTTTGGTGGAGCCTGGCCGTGCGCTGGATGCGGCCAGGTCACTCGCACTCGAAGTCGCCGGCAACGCTCCCCTGGCAGTGGCAGCAAGCAAGCGGATCGTAAAGAACAGCAGAACGTGGTCCGACCTCGAGATGTTTGCCTGCCAGAAGGACCTGTCAGATTCGGTGTTGAACTCCGCAGATGCGCTGGAAGGGGCACGGGCATTCGCCGAAAAGCGCATTCCCAAGTGGTCTGGTTCATGAAGCTGCGGCATTCAATTCGGCTGTTGCCGAGATGGCGATCGCTTGTAGCGAGTTCCTCTGGATTGACGGGAGCCAAACATGAAAGCTATTGAGACCCACGCATACCAGCCTGCACCTCAGTTTGCAGGCAGCGCTTGCGCAATGCCCACAGTGGACTGCGGAGACGAACCCGTCAAACATCAACGGTACCTTGTGCACCTGTTGCAGGCCAACAAGGCCATTGGGCGCGCCAGACCCCGTATATCCAATGCAGGCGTGTCTTGCAACATTGCGCGGTGAGGCTTGCATGTGCAGCCTGAATTCTCTCTTTGAAAACAACCGCATTTGGGCGAACCAGCGTGTGGCCGCCGACGCAGACTTTTTCACCCGATTGGCGAGGCAGCAGTCACCCCGGTATCTGTGGA
>CAYXEY010000392.1:0-5408 GCA_964464105.1 uncultured Planctomycetaceae bacterium | reverse complement strand
CCCCCCCCCCCCCCCCCCCCCCCCCCCCCCCCCCCCCCCCCCCCCCCCCGCGGCTAATCGCAGGCCGGTCAATGCTGGGAATCAGAGGCGCGCACAAGCCTCCTCGCCCGGTCTGCCTGTCCATACTGGGGGGAAGGCGACATGTTGAAGCACGGAATGATGGCGGCGGTGTTGATGGCGTCGTGGTGCATGACCACTCCAGCCAAAGGCGCGGAAGTCGGGGAACTCGCACCGGAGATTCAGGCTGACCGTTGGTACAACGCGTCCGGCCCGGTGTCGCTAGCGCAGTTCCGTGGGCAGGTGGTGGTCGTGGAGTTCTGGGCGACCTATTGCGGCCCCTGTCACATGATCCAGCCCAGGCTGGCAGCGATTCACGAACGTCTGGCCCCCAGGGGTCTGGTGCTCATCAGCATGAGTGACGAGCCGGAGGCGGTCGTCACGCCGTTTCTCAACAAGAAGCCCGCGTCGTACATCCTGTCTGCCGGTGGCGATACGCCGCGCCGATATGGAATCAAGGGCATTCCGGCGGCGTTCGTAATCGATCGAAACGGCGTTGTCGCCTGGCGGGGAAATCCGCACGAGGTCGCATTCGAACAGGCGATTGAACAGACAATGGGCCTTGACGCTCCCCAAACTCTGACGGAAACAGTCTCGTCAAACGGATTTACTTCCACCCAGCGGTCCTTTGAGGGAACTCGGTCTACGCCCGCGAAAAAGGCTCCTGTCGCAACATCCCCCTCGAAGCGGGTTCAGCGATCCGCAGTGTCAAAGTCCAAACCCGCCAGCCGACCAGCCCCCCGGGCCACCAAGACGAGTCGTAAGCCGTCAGGCGTGGTGAAGGCAAAGAGCAAGCCGAAATCAGCAAAGCTGGTCAAGAAAGGTCCATCGGCGCGTAAGTCAGCCAAACGAGCGCCTTCAAAGCGATCGCCCGCAAAGCGCCGCTAAATGCGCCATTCAGGGCATGCGACCGGCGTTTGCGGGGCTCCCAGCGGCCTCATGCCCGCAATTTCATTGACCCAACCCGCACAAAATCTATAATGCACTCAATGCCCGCATTCGCCGGCGGGGAAAGTCCCGTTTCCTGGGATGCCCAGCGCCGGCGCGCTTCTCAGGAGTTTTCCATGTTTCGCCGCCATCGCCGCCTGCTGGTCGCCATTCTGGCCGTTGCTGTTGCTTCCCCGGTCATGGCCGAAGAACCCAAACTCGGCGACAAGGCTTCCGACGTTCACGCCGAAAAGTGGCACAATATCAAGCCGGGCGTCACGCTCGGACACACGGTTTCGCTTCGCCGCCTGCGCGGCAAGGTGGTGCTGATTGAGTTCTTCCAGTGCGGCGACAGCCCCTCGCTCAAGGTCGTACCTGAATTAATCAGTCTCTATGAGGAAATGAAGGACAACGGCGTGGTCATGGTCGGACTCACCGAGGATCCTCCGGAGAAGGTGGAGAAGTACCTCAAAAAATACAAAAAGCCATATCCCATCGGCTCGGGCAGCCGCACAATTGATCGATACACGCCGAAAATGCCCTGGTTCATGGTGCTTGACCCCGACAATCAGATCACCGGCTACAACCATGATCTTGCGGAAGTCAAAAAGGCCCTCGAGGGAACCCTTCAGAAGACGCCGCCGAAGCCTGATTCAGAAATGGCGGTTGTGTTCGAAGAGGAGGCGGCCGAAAAGCTCAAGGAAGCTGACAAGCTCTACAAGGCCAAGCGATTGTCCGACGCGTGGGATGCTTATTGCGCCATTGCCGAGGATTATCCCAATGTCGCCAGCGGCAAGAAAGCCCGAAGCCAGGCGACCAAGACAAAGATAGAAATCGATGAAGGTACCGCTTCGCTTTCCCTCAAGCGGGCCGATGACGCTCTGAGCAAGAAGAAGTACGACGCCGCAACCAAGGAATACACCCGCATCGTCGACAAGTGGCCGGACACCCCCAGCGGCAAGAAGGCTCAGGCCCATCTCGACAAGCTGCAGAAGGATCCATCACTCAGCAAGGAAGTGCAGGAGACCGCGGCGGCCAAGAAGTGCAAGGGCTGGTTGCAGACCGCTCGCGGACTGGCAAAGAATGACCGGGTCGACGAAGCCCGGAAATACTACAAGCGCATCATCGACGAGTTTCCCAACACCAGCTTCGCCGAGACCGCCAGGATCGAAATGGACAAGCTGAAGGATTAGTCTACCCTTCTATTCGACGTTTAATGGACTTGCATCACCCGCGCCGACGGTTCGCTTCGATGTGCGCGATTAGCTTGTAAATCAGCTTCGCCGCCAGGAACTCGGTCTGCGCCGATCCCGGCAATGGCAGCACTTCGACCAGGTCGGCGGCCACGATCCGCCGATTCATCGCCACCGCCTTGAGCAATAGCGTCACCTCAAACCAGTCCATGCCGCCCGGCTCCGGCGTTCCCGTGCCCGGGGCGTAGGCGGGATCGAAGCCGTCGATGTCGATTGACACGTACACCTCGTCGGTCAGGCCGTCGACGGCCTCCTGAATCCAATCGGGGTTTTCGCGAAGTTCGCGCACGCTGATGGGCGAGAGCTTCGATTTGGTGATGAACTTGTGTTCCTCAAGGCTGTAGTTGCGAATGCCCACCTGCACCAGCGGTACGCCCATCTCGGCCACGCGGCGCATGACGGAGGCATGGCTGTAGGGTGTTCCCTCGTACTCCGCGCGCAGATCCGCGTGCGCATCAACCTGCAGCACGGAGAGTTTTTTGTGCTTGCCCAGCACTGCACGGACGAGTCCACTGCTGATCGAATGTTCGCCGCCCAGGCTGATCAGAAACTTGCCATCGCGGACGACTTTCTTCGCCGCCTCGTAGATGGCCTCGTGCATCTCCTTCGGACCGGACATTTCAGGAGCAATTGGAGAGAGGGTGGCGATACCGGCTTCGTAAAACTCGCGCTTGTACTCCTCGTCGAACAGCTCGACCTGCTGGCTGGCGGTGATAATGGCCCGCGGGCCATTGCGCGTGCCCACCTGAAAGCTGACAGTGCCGTCATAGGGGATGGGTAGCACGGCATATCGGGCCTTGCGATAGTCGCTGGACGCGGCGTCCAGGCCGAGGAAATTGTCGGGGATGATGGTCATGCAGGCCGGGTCCTTTTCAGTCCGATCCGGCGGGCCTTGGTTCAAATCGGGGCCTCAATTCGCGCGGGTCGAATCGGCTTAGAGCATACCGCAACCCCTGTTGACGCGCCGATGCGATGATGCTCTATTACCCGCCGTACCGGCCGGCCAATGGCGCCGCCGCAGACGGAACTTCGGCTGCAAAGCCGGAGCCACAACCCTGACGTGTGTGAGGACAGATCGCGATGACTCATGTAGTGACCGAACGATGCGTCAACTGCCGCTATACGGACTGCGCGACGGTGTGCCCGGTGGAGTGCTTTTGGGAGATTGAGAACCCGCCGATGCTGGTGATCGATCCCGACGTGTGCATCGACTGCGGCCTCTGTGTACCCGAGTGTCCGATCCATGCGATCTGGACCGAGGATGAGGTGCCCGAGCAGTACAAGGAGTGGACCAAGAAGAACGCCGAGTTGTTTGGCGCTGGCAAGAACATCACAGAAAAGAAAGATGCTCTGCCTGGAGCTCTGACGCTGGAACAGATTCAGGCCAACGAAAAGGCCAAGGGCTGGGACATCAGCGAGCCCGGTGGGACGTGATGCCGGGTTTTTGCTCTGACGCCCGGTGAAAGAATCTGAATCCGCAATTCAACAAAAAGGCGATGGGTTGGCCATCGCCTTTTTTCTATTCGGGCTTCGTCCGCTGCATGCGGGTCCACTCATGGGTGGAGCCCATGTTGGGGTCGTAGCCCGGATCGTCGGTCCCGCGCATGTCGCCCGCGCGGTTGATCCAATAGTGCGAATGAGTCGTGGGCATCTCCACGGTGCGGTTTTCATAGGGATGCTGATAGGTTGCGACATTTCCGAGATTCTCGCGAAAGTGGAAATTGATCCGATCCTGCGAAGCCGCGCGCTCGGCAACTGTCTGCGCATGAAGCTGCGCTGAATAATCGTTCACCTCTTGAAGACGTCTGCCGAAGTCGATCGAGTTGCGCAGGTTGTCCGCCGCGACCTGTCCGGCCATGTAGGTGTGCGCCCCGGCTGGGCCGACATGGGATGCAACGCGCGGCAGCCATGCGGTGTAGCGCGGCCACAGCGGTTCGCGCGCCGCGGCAAGCGTCATGGTGGCGTTGCATTGTCCGTACTGCATGGCCACATGGCACGAGACCACGCCGCGACAAGTGACACCGTTGCACGCATAAACAAGATCGAACGCGGCCGCATGCGTGCAACCCGGCTGCGGGGCGATGGGGCCACTCGGCACAAGCTGGAGCAGTTGCATCTGATGCATGTGCAATGCGTATCGCACGAACTGATCGGGCATCATCGGTTGCAGCATGCCGACCAGTCCGACGGACATGATGGCCGCTTCACCGGCAGGGTCATTGATGCAGATGAGGTTTGTGTTCTCCTGAACAAGCCAGCCCGCGGGCAGGGCGAAGCGGAAGTACCGTCCGCATTGCATGGACAGGTTCTCGGGAGTCTGGTTACCGATGATCGGGGGCGGAATGGGCGGCGACATGCGGATTCTCCAATCTGCGAGGGCCGGCGACATCGACTCCCGATTTGGGAGATGGCGCCCGCCTGAAAGGAGATACCGTTTGGGAATAGGAATCTCAAAAAAAAAGCGTCGAGGGCTGGGGAAAGTCATCCGCCGCCGACCAGGGTGACGATTTCGACTCTGTCACCTGTGCGCAGTTGCGTAGTCCCGTAAAGGCTGCGGCGAACTAGCTGCTTATTGAGTTCCACGGCGAAAGGGGGGCGGGGTTGTCGCAAATCGATCAGAGTTGCAAGTGTCGCGGCGGCGGGCACCTCAAACGGTTGGCCGTTGACCACGAGCGATAGCGACATCGTTGATTCTCGGGTCTGATTATTCACTATTTGCATGGCTGGATTGACCGCCTGTAATCTCGTTCATTTTAGCATGATCCTCGCGCTCGACACCCTCACCCCAGTCCACTCCATCGAGGGAGGGGGAACGGCGATCCCATCATTCGCGAAGCACAACGCGCTTGTAGCTCCACCAGCAGATCCACAGGAAGCCGAACTCGATGGCCAATCCCGCGAGGGCGTGGCCGGGCGATTGCAGGGCAAAGAGCGAGATCGCGAAACTCAGGCTGTTAAGCAGGATGGCGACCCACGCCTGCAAGCGGCGGCCCGCTATGCCCGATTCGGCGGCTGAGCGGTGTCGCAGCGCAAACAACACCGAGGCCGCCAGCGTGGTCGAGAGGGCGATCGTGTAGGGCAGAAGGGTGATAACCGCCTCGCGTCCGGTCCACGGATATGCGAACACGACAATCGTCATGATGAATGCCCCGAGCGCGATCCAGACGGCGA
>CAYXEY010000391.1:0-5413 GCA_964464105.1 uncultured Planctomycetaceae bacterium | reverse complement strand
TCAACCCGGCGAATCTGATAATCGCGACCGCCGCCGAGGATGAGCACCCGTCCCTGGAAATCCCGCAGGGCCTTCGCGCCGGTCTCGCCGAGTTGGGCATTGATGTCGCGCCAGTAGCCGACCGGCGCGAACATGATGAAATCGGTGACGTCTTTTCTCCCGGCGTTCATGGCCGCAAACTCCGACTTGAGTTCGGCCAGGTTTTTCTCTGCTTCCTTCTGATTGGGGCCGGCCTTGCCCGCGAGGTACTCGAGTTGTTCGAGCACGACGATATCCAGATTGCGCAGTGTGCCCGACAGAATGACGATGCCCGCCAACTGGCCGTCGGCCCGGGCGATGACCGGTGCGAGACAGCCGCCGAGGCTGTGGCCAACGACGAACGTGGCCTTCTTGTCAATCTCCGGGCGCTCGCGGAGGCGCTTGAGGGCCAGCAGGGCGTCGACGATGACCTCGTTGGATGCGTTCGGACCTTCCTCCATGACCTTGTCGCCGTAGGCGAGAGTGCGCTTGTCGTAGCGCAGCGAGGCGATGCCGCGCGAGGCCAGTCCCCAGGCCAGATCGCGGAATGGCTTGTTGGGGCCGATCGATTCATCCCTGTCCTGCGGTCCCGAGCCATGCACCAGCACCACGCCGGGGAATGGCCCCGCGCCGCGCGGCAGGCACAGCTTGCCGGGCAGCTTGTAGGGCTTGCTGCCGACGGAGACAGATGTCTCTTCAAACGCCTCCGGATCGGCATAGTCTGGCTTCTGCCAGGTCGGCGCCCGGTCGCCCGCGCGGAAGAAAAGCCCGGCGACCGTCATATTCGCGTTCAAGGTCACCTGAATGTCGAGCCTTGCTTTTTTCCAAGTGCCCGGCATCACCACCACCGCCAGTTCGCCCATGGGGCGAACAGCCGGCTCGCCCGCGAATTGAAATTCGCCGGACGACTGCTCCAGGTCGCGCCAGACCTTCGCCAGCCTGTCAGCCGGCAGGCGCTCGCGCATGGTGTCGTCGAACGACTCCACCGCGAGGTCGAATTGCCCGGCCGCCAGCCGATCAATCAGCCACTTGGCCAGCGTCTCAGGCTGCGTGGGCCGCGGGGTCGGCTGCGAGGCGGGTTTTGAAGTGGCCTGGGCGACCGCGTTCTGCGTCAGGATCAGCGGTGAATGGAACAGGCCAAACGCAAGCAGCGAAGCACTCAATCGGCACATGGCGAGTACGAGACCTCCTATCAATTGGGTGAGTTCAGCCAAGTCAGTTCATCTTGTCGAATTGTACGTGTGAAGGTCGAGTCCCACGCCGCACCTGGGCAGTTTGGCAATTCGGCTTCCGGCAGGCGGCAGTCTCGCCGAATCCGTCACCTTCGGCTAGAATCCAAACTTGGAAAAACGAACCTTGACGCACCCGTTGAGCCCGACATCGCATGGCAGAAGACACCCCACCAATCTCCCAGAATCCCGAGAACATTCAAAACCTGCCCATTGTGGAGGAGATGCAGGAGTCGTACCTGCGCTATGCGATGAGCGTCATCGTGGCCCGGGCCTTGCCCGATGTCCGCGATGGATTGAAGCCCTCGCAGCGGCGCATTCTGGTCACATTGAATGACCTGCGGCTCTCGCCCCGGTCGGCCCATCGAAAATGTGCCAAGATTTCGGGCGACACCTCCGGCAACTCTCACCCGCACGGCGAGGCCGTGGTCTATCCCACGCTCGTCCGCATGGCCCAGGCGTTCAACCTGCGCTATCCGCTCATCGACGGACAGGGCAACTTCGGCTCGATCGACGGCGACCCGCCCGCCGCCATGCGTTACACCGAAGCCCGCATGGCCCCGCCGACCGTCGAGATGCTCGACGACATCGACAAGGAAACCGTCGATTTCATCCCCAACTACGACGAAACCACGGTTGAGCCAGTCGTGCTCCCGTCGAAGTTCCCCAATCTGCTGGTCAACGGCACCACGGGCATCGCAGTTGGGATGGCCACCAACATGGCCCCGCACAACCTCGGTGAGATCTGCGACGGCCTGATCGCCCTGATCGAGAATCCGAATATCACCGTCGAGCAACTGATGAAGATCGTGCCCGGTCCGGACTTCCCGACCGGCGGCATCATCTGCGGGCGCGAGGGCATCAAGGATGCCTACACCAAGGGCCGCGGCTCGCTGGTGCTGCGCGGCAAGATCCACACTGAGGAAACCAAGCAGGGCCGCCTGCGCATCGTGGTGGATGAGATTCCGTTCGGCATCCTGAAAAACACCATCACCGAGCGCATTGCCGAGTGTGTCAAGGATGGCCGGCTGCCCGAGGTGAGCGACGTTCGCGATGAGAGCGATCGCAAGCACGCGGTACGGCTGGTCGTCGAGTGCAAGAAGGATGTCACCGAGAGCGTGGTGGTCAACAAGCTCTACCGCCACACGCCGCTGCAAAACAATTACACGATCATCAACATCGCCCTGGTGGGCAAGCAGCCGCTGACCCTGTCGCTCAAGGCCCTCATGGAGCATTACCTCGAGCACCGCAAGGACGTCATCACGCGGCGCACGCGTTTCCTGCTGCGCAAGGCCCGGCAGCGGGCGCACATTCTGGAAGGCTTGATTCTCGCCCAGGGTGACATCGACGCGATCATTGAGCTGATCAAGAAATCACCAGATCCGGCGACGGCCAAGCAGCGGCTCATGGCCCGCGCGCTACGGCTGCAGGAGGCTGCATCGCTGGTCAAGCTCCTGCCCGAAGCATTCGTCAAGCGCGTGACCTCGCGCGATCAATTCCTCACCGCCGTGCAGGCCGACGCGATTCTGGCCATGCAGTTGCAACGGCTGACCGGTCTTGAAGTCGAGAAGCTCGCCGCCGAATACGGCAAGCTCGTCGAGGAGATCGAGGGGTACGAGGCCATTCTGCGCGATTCCGCCCTCGTGCTGGACATCGTCCGCGAAGATCTGTTCGAGATGAAAACGAAATACGCTGACGCGCGGCGCACCGACATCCAGGGCGCGGTCGGCGAGTTCAGTATGGAGGAGTTGATCGAAGACGCGCCGATGATCGTGACGCTCTCGCATGAGGGCTACATCAAGCGCGTCCCGACCGACACCTATCGCAGCCAGGGCCGCGGCGGACGCGGCCTGCGTGGCAGCGACGCGAAAGAGGGCGACTTCTTGTCTGACCTCTTTGCCGCCAGCACACACGACTATCTGCTCTTCTTCACCAATCGCGGCCGCGTGTATTGGCTGAAGGTCTACGACATCCCCGAAATGGCTCGCACGGCCCGCGGCCGCTCCATCGCCAACCTGCTCAAGCTGCAGGAAAACGAGGAGTACACCGCGGTGTTGCCGGTCGCGGCCTTCGAAGAGAAGTTTGTCTTTTTCGCGACCGCCAAAGGCACGGTCAAGAAGACCGCTCTGGGCGCATTCAGCCGTCCGCGACCGAGCGGCATCATTGCCATCGGGCTCGATCCCGACGACACGCTCATCAGCGTGCAGCTCACCAGCGATCAGGACCAGATCGTCCTTGGCACGCGCGACGGCATGGCCGTGCGCTTCAAGCAGGAGGATGTGCGGGCCATGGGTCGCAACGCCGGAGGCGTGCGCGGCATCACGCTCAAGCGCGACGATCGCGTGGTCGACCTCGCGGTCATCCGACCCGGCCAGAGCCTTCTGACCATTTGCGAAAACGGCTACGGCAAGCGGACCGACATCGACGAGTACCGGCTGACCAAGCGCGGCGGCAGCGGGGTAATTAACATCAAGGCGACCGATCGCAATGGCTCTGTGGTCGCGCTTCGCTCCGTGACCGACGCCGATGAACTGATGGTCATCACCGCGAACGGCATCATGCTTCGCACCGCGGTTTCCAATACGCGCGAGATCGGTCGCGCCACTCAGGGCGTGCGAATCATCCGGCTGGACGAGGGCGATCGCGTCGTGGGCGTGGCCCGCGTGGCGAAGGAAGATGAGGAGCCGGCGACCGGTGAGGCGACGCCGGAAGCCAGCGCGAGTTCCGAGCCAGCGCCGCCGAGTCCGCCGGAAGATCAGGCGCCGGACGAACCGGACGACGCTGAACCCCCAGGCGATGAATAAGTCGATTTGGTGTCTCGTCTGATATTGGTCGCGTCGACTTCATGCGTCACTCGCGTGCCGCATGGCGACGCAACGGCCGACGCAATGGCACCCGCGCTCGCACAACTACGAACAGCACTCACACGACTTCAGGCGTTAGCCTGGCCACCGGTCTGCGCAGCGTGCGGACATGGGATTTCCCCGGACACGGGCGAGTTGTGCGTGGCCTGTGCGAGCGCGCTGGCGGCGTTGGTGGGAGAGTCGTATTGTCTTGGATGCGGCGAAGGTCGGCCATGGGAAATGCTCATCGATAACCGCTGCGGGTATTGCCGCGAGCAGGGCAGCAAGTTCAAGGCGTTCGTGCGCGTCGGCCCTTATGCCGGCCCGATCCGTTCATTGATTCTGCAATTCAAGCACCGCAAGACGCTCGACCGGCTGCTCGGCGGATGGATGTCCGATGCGTATGCGCGTTGGAGTATTCAGCCCAGTGTCGATATCTGGACTGGCGTGCCGTCACCATTTCTTCGCCGCCTTCAGCGAGGGTTTCAGCCGACGCAATTGCTGGCTCGGGAGATTGCCCGGCACACGGGCCGACCCTGCAGGCCATTGCTCGCCATGGCCCGCTATGTACCGCCATTTCACCACGGCATGACCGCGACGCATCGGCGCGATGCCATTCACGGCGCGTTCCGCGCTATCGCGCCAACCGAGATCGAAGGTCGCGTGATTGGACTCATTGACGACGTCACCACCACCGGCGCCACCCTCGATGAAGGGCGGCGGACGTTGCGCAAAGCCGGGGCGAAGGGTGTCGTCGCGGTCGTGATTGCCAGGACCGAATCGACCGCGCGATCGGTGGCACAGGCCTCTCGTCCAGAGACTGATTGACGCTTGCTGGCCGCCTAGCTAGACTCCCGCACACCCGTAAGACTAGCTGGCGTCATGGCTTATAAGGTCAAGCGCGGTTGATGGGCGACAGCGCCGAACGGGGGCATGGGGTGGTTTCAGAATCGGTGTATCCTACTGGCGTTTGTGAAGGATGGGCGGGAGGCCGGAATGGAAATAAAAGTCAGCGCACGGCACATGGACGTTTCTGAAGCGGTTCGCTCCCATGTTCGCGAGAAAGCCGAAAAGCTCGATCGCTATTACGACCGATTGCTGTCGGTCGACGTCATCATGGACGTGCAGGGCGAACGGCAGATCGTGGAAATGATCGCCCGGGCCGATCACCATGTGCAATTCGTGGCCAAGCATGAGGATGCGGACCTCTATGCGACCATTGACCACGTGACCAAGGAAATGGAATCCCAACTGCGCAAGCACAAGGAAAAGCACCGCAATCGCAAGCACCCGGGCTAAGACGCGCGAATCGATCGCGGTGGC
>CAYXEY010000390.1:0-5442 GCA_964464105.1 uncultured Planctomycetaceae bacterium | reverse complement strand
GGGAAGAAGTATCCGCAGATTTCGCAGATTTACGCAGATGAATTGAGGAATCAGAAAACCTCCCCTGAAAATCTGCGTTCATCTGCGTCATCTGCGGATCAACTCCCCGAAAACCCGCCCCTCAAACCCTCCGCCCTCGACTGGCTCGGCGACATCCCGGAGCAGTGGGAGGTAAAGAAACTCGGCTACGGCGCATATCTCCAAGGTGGATACGCCTTCGCGTCCGAGAAGTTTGATTCCGAAGGCATCTTTATTCGCCAATACGTTCCGGAACTGGCGAAGTATCCGGCGACTTTGATTCACGAGCCGCACCGTGCAACGCCGGACGAGCAGCGCAAATACGGCTGCGTCATCGGAAAAGACTATCCCGCTCCGATTGTGGACCACGCCGAGGCGCGGCTTGCGGCCATCGCCATGTTCAAGCAAGTCAGAGCGGTTGGATCGAAGAGTTCCAAGAAAAAACTCAAGTCAGCTCGATGAAAAAGCCATATTCGCGACTGTTGTCGGGATCGTCGCACAGCCGCTCGCCGCGCTGGGTGAATCCCATCGCACGGTAGAGGCGATGGGCGTCGGCCAGTTTCACGTCGCTCCACGCGATCATGCGGTGGAACCCGGCTGAGCGTGCGTGAGCCAGCGCGGCTTCGAGCAGACTTCGGCCCCAGCCCCGGCCCCGACAGGACGAAAGAAGATACATTCGATGCAGTTCGCAATGGTCGCCGTGGGCGGTCAGCCCCACGCAACCCACCACGTTCGCCCCATCGAGCTGTACCCAGAATCGCCCGCCCGGCCGGATGTAGACGTTCTGAATGTCGTAGAGATCGCGATGATAGTTGTGCGGATCCCAGGTGAATCCGTATTCGTCATGCACGGCGCGAATGACGGCCCGGGCATCGGCTTCGTGGATCGGCTCGCAAGGGATGATCTTCATTCAATCATCCATCGCGTCGCTGCCGGGCGGTGCATCCCAGCGCACCCGCTCGATGGCCGTGGCCAGGCCGGTATCGGAATCGACTGACACGATCACGCCATAAAGCCGCGCGTCGTCGGTCGCCACGTCGAATGGCGTCGGCATGCCCGTGGTCATTGCATGGAGCACGCGGTCCTTACGTCGCCCCAGCACACTGTCATACGGCCCGGCCATGCCAAGGTCAGTTACGTAAGCCGTACCGCGCGGCAGCACGCGTTCGTCTGCGGTAGGCACGTGCGTATGCGTGCCGAAGACGACACTCACCCGTCCGTCGAGATGCCAGCCCATCGCCACCTTCTCGCTGGTGGCCTCGGCGTGCATGTCCACCACGACAATCTTGATGTCGCGGGGCAGCCGGGCGAGCACGCGCTCGGCCGCGTGAAACGGGCAGTCGCTGATCGTCTTGATGAACAAACGTCCGATCAACGAGATGACTGCAATGCGCGGCCCCGCCTTGGTCTCGACAATCGTGAACTCGCGACCGATGGATTCCGGCGGAAAGTTCGCCGGACGCACGATCCGCTCGGAGCGTTCCAAAATCGGGAGAATCTCCGCTTTGCGATAGATGTGGTCGCCCATGGTCATGACGTCCACGCCGTACTTGAGAAACTTTTCGTACAGCGTCTCAGTCAGCCCGGAGCCGGCGGCGGCGTTCTCGACATTCGCCACGACGCACTGCACGCCGCGATCGCGCACCATCGCGGGGATGGCCTGCGAGACGACATGGCGTCCGGGGCGACCGACCACGTCGCCGATGCAGAGAATCTTAAGGATCAAACGCCCCGCTCCCAATGCAACATCGAGAATCTGTTCAGCATGACGGGCGAGTATATCCGACAAGCACGATCCCGCCAGCGGCGCAACGGTGCAACTTGAGACATGGCTGCATACGCCCTATCCTTGCTCATTGACGATTCCCTTTCGTTGAACTGAAGCGGAGCCCCACCTGTGAACCTGCCGATTCTTTCGGACGCCGACCGCCTCCGGGAGTATTGCGGACTGATCGGCATTTCGGGGCATCCCGCAGCCGCCGAACTCGCCTATCGCGGATGTTACGCACAGCAGCACCGCGGACAGGAATCCGCAGGCATCTGCTCAGCCCAGAATGGCCGGCTGGTTCGCCACGCAGGGCTCGGACTTGTGACGGATGTCTTTAATGCCGACACCCTGGCCCCGCTGAAGAGCGACATGGCCATCGGTCATGTGCGGTATTCGACGACCGGTTCGTGTGCCGATGCCAATACGCAGCCGCTGCTGGTGCAGTATCGCTCCGGCCAGGTGGCCATCGCCCACAACGGCAATCTGATCAACGCCGCCGCGCTGCGACGATTCTTCGAAGACGGCGGCTCGCTCTTTCAGACCAGCAGCGACACCGAGGTGATCCTGCATCTGCTGGCCAGCCCGGCCTGCATCGAACAGCCCGACCCGCTGGCAGCGACCCTGCGCGAGCTGCGCGGCGCCTTCAGCCTGCTGTTCATCTTCCCCGATCGCATCGAGGCCGTGCGCGATTCGCATGGCTGGCGTCCGCTGTGTCTCGGCAAGCTGGACAACGGCGCATGGGTCGTCGCCAGCGAGACCTGTGCCCTCGACATGGTCGATGCCGAGTACGTTCGCGACGTCGCTCCCGGCGAGATCGTCACCCTGCGCGGACGCGAGCTGACCAGCCGCTGGTTCGTCGACGCCGGCTCGGTGACCCCGGCGCATTGCATCTTTGAGCATGTGTATTTCTCTGATCCTTCGAGCGACGTGTTCGGACAGAACGTGCATCGCTTTCGGGTGGAGACCGGTCGCCAGCTGGCCCGCGAAGCCCCCGCTGATGCCGACCTCGTCGTGCCCGTGCCCAACTGCGCCCGCTGCGCCGCCATCGGCTACAGCGAAGAGAGCGGACTGCCGCGTGGACGCGGATTTACCACGAGTCATTACGCCGAACGCAGCTTCATCATGCCGACCCAGGCCCAGCGCGACCTGACAGTCAAGATGAAGTTGAACGTCATTCGCGAGACGGTGCGCGGCAAGCGACTGGTGGTAGTGGAGGATTCAGTCGTGCGCGGCACCACCACGCGCGGCAAAATGGGCGCGCTGCGCAAGGCCGGCGCGAAGGAGATTCACCTCCGCGTGGCCAGTCCGCCGATCAAGCATCCCTGTTACTTCGGGATCGATTTCCCTGATCCCCGCGAGCTGGTCGCCAACGGAAAGACAATTGAACAGATCCGCGATTTTCTCGAAGTCGACTCGCTGGCCTATCTATCGCTCGAGGGCATGCTGGCCTGCGCCAAGCAGGCCGCGACGAACTATTGCACGGCGTGCTTCTCCGGCAAGTATCCCATCCCCGTAGATGCCCCAGTGGACAAGCTTGGCCTCGAACGCCCCCGCGCGGTCGCCCGGTAGGCTGCGAACCCGTTCCACATTTCATTCGATGTTGCCTTACCATACATCATTCGGGAGGAGCCGGATGGCGGAGTTTGTTAATCAACGCATCGAATCGGGCGTGGCCACGATCACGCTGAATCGCCCCGATCTGCACAACGCCTTCAACGAACAGGTCATCGCCGAGATTCATGCCGCGTTCGATGCGGTTGGTCGGCACGACGATGTGCGTGCCGTGGTGCTCGCTGGTGAAGGCAAGAGCTTCTGCGCCGGGGCCGACGTGCATTGGATGAGCCGGATGGTCGGTTACTCGTTCGATGAGAACCTCGCCGACGCCCTCACGCTGGCCAATATGCTGCGGGCCATTCACGATTGTCCGAAGCCGGTCATCGCCCGAGTGCATGGCGCGGCCCTGGGCGGCGGGACGGGGCTCGTGGCGGCGTGCGACATGGCAGTGGCACTCGATTCAGCATTGTTCGGATTCACTGAGGCGCGTCTCGGAATTATCCCAGCGGTTATTTCGCCTTTCGCGTTGCACAAGATCGGCGGCGCACATGCCCGGCGATATTTCTTGACCGCGGAGCGCTTCGGTGCGGTGGATGCCATGCGCATAGGCCTCGTGTCGCATGTCGCAAGTTCAATCGCGGATATGGACGCCTGGATCGCGACAATCGTCAAAGAAATCAAGTCAAATGGCGTGCAGGCTGTCAGCGCCGCCAAGGGTTTGATCGACGACGTTCTGGCCTGCTCGTGGGAGAAGGTTGCCGATTTGACGGGGCGCCGAATTGCCGAGCGCCGCGTATCCCCCGAAGGACAGGAAGGGCTGAAGGCGTTTTTAGAGAAACGCAAGCCGTCCTGGGTCGCAGCAACGGGGGATCGCGCCTGATGTTCCGAAAAGTACTCATCGCCAACCGTGGCGAGATCGCCGTACGCGTCTCGCAGACGCTGCAAGAAATGGGCATCACCGCTGTCGCGATTCACTCGGAGCCGGATCGCAACGCCCTGCATGTTCGCCGCGCCGACGAGGCGTATGCGCTCGAAGGCAAGACTTCGGCCGAAACATACCTGCGGGGCGACAAGATCGTCTCGATCGCGAAGAGCCACGGCGTCGACGCGATTCATCCCGGCTACGGCTTTCTCTCCGAAAATGAAGACTTCGCCCAGGCGTGCATCGATGCGGGATTGGTGTTCATCGGCCCGCCGCCGCGCATCGCCGCTGCGATGGGCGACAAGATCGTCGCCAAGAAGACCATGGCGGCGGCTGGCGTGCCGATCGTGCCCGGCTGGGCCGGCGAAGGCCGAATTGAGCTGGATGTCGTGCGGCGCGAGGCCGCGAAGGTCGGCTACCCGGTGCTGATCAAGGCCGCGTCGGGCGGCGGCGGCAAGGGCATGCGCGTCGTGCAGCAGGAGTCGGAGCTTGCCGCCGCACTGGAAAGTGCTCAGCGCGAGGCCGGCAACGCCTTCGGTGACAACCGCGTCTTTTTGGAGAAGTACATCACCGAAGCGCGGCACGTCGAGATTCAGATCTTCGGCGATCATCATGGCAACGCGGTGCACCTCTTCGAGCGCGAATGCTCGATTCAGCGGCGGCACCAAAAGATCATCGAGGAGTCGCCCTGCGCGGGATTGACGCCTGAACTGCGAGCCAAAATGGGCGACGCGGGGGTTCGCGCCGCCAAGGCCATCGGCTATGCCAACGCGGGCACGGTCGAGTTCATGCTGACCGACTCGGGCGAGTTTTACTTTCTCGAAGTGAACACACGTTTGCAGGTCGAACACGCTGTTACGGAAATGGTGACGGGGCACGATCTCGTGCGCGCGCAGATTCATGTCGCGGCCGGGGCGCAGCTCCCCTTCACACAGGATCAGCTTACGCAGACGGGTCATGCTATCGAAGCCCGCATCTACGCCGAAGACGCGTCACGCGGATACCTGCCCTCGATCGGCCGCATCGTTCATTACGTGCAGCCGTCTGGCCCGGGCATTCGCGTGGATTCAGGCGTGACCGCGGGCTCCGAGGTGAGTGTGTATTACGATCCCATGCTGGCCAAGCTGATCGCCTGGGCGCGGACGCGTGACGAAGCAATCGAAAAAATGCTCTGGGCCTT
>CAYXEY010000389.1:4484-5465 GCA_964464105.1 uncultured Planctomycetaceae bacterium | reverse complement strand
CCGACGTAGGAGATGGACTTGGCGATGCTGCCTGCTCCCGCCACAGTCTCGATTTCCTTCAACACTTCAAGCGCCAGGGCCTCAGTCTTCTCGATTCTCGTGCCGTCGGGGGCGCGCATCCGAAGCTGGAACTGGCCGGCGTCCACGCTGGGAAAGACCGTGATTTGAAGCGCCATCGCGGCGGCGAAGATGATTCCGACAGACCCGAAGACATAGGCCGGAACAACAATCCATCGCATGGCAACCAGGCGGACGAGTATTGCTGCATAAGCGTTGCGCAACCGATCGAACGACGACGTGTGCGCGACGCCGGCATTACCCTGTTCGGGCGTGTGCCGGAGCAGCCACGTCGAGAGAATCGGCACCAGCGTGCTGGAAAGCAGGTACGACGCCACCATTGAGAAGCCAACGGCCAACGACAGCGGAACAAACATGGCCCGCGCCGTCCCGACCATGAACAACGACGGGATAAAAACGGCCAGCACGCACAACATGGCTAGGAGCCGCGGCACCGCAGTCTCAGCACACCCGATGAGGGCCGCACGGGCGATGGACGAGCTGGTCGTCTGGCGCGTGTGAATGTTCTCAATGGCGACCGTCGCTTCATCGACGAGAATACCGATGGCGAGGGCGAGTCCGCCCAGCGTCATGATGTTGATGGTCTGGCCGCTCAACCACAGTGCGAATACTGCTGCCAGAATTGCGAGCGGAATGTTCAAGACGACGACCATGGCGCTGCGCCAATCTCGCAGGAAGAGGAGGACCATGAGCCCGGTCAGGCCGGCTCCGAGCAGTCCTTCAATAACCAAGGCGGTCATGGCCCGCGTGACATAGGGAGATTGATCGAACTCGAAGTTGATCTGAATGTCCTCCGGCAGCATTGCGCGCATTTTGGGCAGCGCTGCCTTGAGCGCACCAACGACGGCAAGCGTCGAAGCATCCGATCGTTTGGTGACAGGGATATAGACGGTCCGACGGCCA
>CAYXEY010000389.1:0-4474 GCA_964464105.1 uncultured Planctomycetaceae bacterium | reverse complement strand
ACGAGGGCATAGCCCGAGGCGATGTCCGCAGCGTCTTCGATCGTCGCGATGTCGCGAAGAAAAACGCCGGGATTGCCCTTGCGAACCGGAATGTAGTCGAACTCTGAAATGTCTCGCGCCACAGAGTTGACCCGAACCATCGGCATCAGGTCGCCGATGCGCACATTTCCGGATGGGCTGACGACGTTTCCGGCGCTGACGGACGCCGTCACTTCGTCGGGCGTGAGGTGATAGGAGTGCAGTTTGTCCGGATCGACACGCACCACAATGGTTCGCTGGTTTCCCCCGAATGGCGGCGGCGCCGACACGCCGGGCAGGCTGGCGAACATCGGCCGGACCTTGAACAGGGCCTGATCCTGAATCTCTCGAATTGTCTTCGTCTCGCTGGAGAACACCAGAAAGCCGACCGGAACGCTGCCGGCATCAAACCGCATCACAAACGGCGGCACGGTGCCGGTCGGCATGAACGAGCGCGAGCGGTTGACGTGGGCGATGACTTCCGCCATCGCCTGCGACATGTTCGTGCCGGGGTGAAAGAAGAGCTTCATCAGGGCCACGCCCTGAATGTTCCGCGACTCGACGTGCTCGATTCCGGTGACGTAAAGAAAATGATATTCGTAGTAATTGGTGAGAAAGCCCTCCATCTGGGCCGGGTCCATGCCGCCGTAGGGCTGGGCGACGTAGATGATGGGGACACCCATGTCGGGGAAGATGTCGACGGGCATGCGCGTCACGGCGATGCCCGCCGCCATGACCACCGCAAGCACAAGCACCACAACGGTCAGCGGCCGACGCAGGGCGGCGCGAACCAGCCCTGCGCCAGCGACGCCTTCAGCATGATCGTTGGGCATGGTCGCAGCATCGTTCATCCAAGAGTTCCAAGACGGTCTGACCGAGACCAACCGACGCGAATCGACTCTAATATCAGCGGCCCATCCTCCGACATCAACGGCCAACGGCCTTCCTGACGAAAACTTCAGAATCCCGTAAGTGGTGTCGGCCCGTCGCGCGATGGATAATCGCGGCATCCTGGAGCGATCGCAATGCGAATCCTCGTGATCGAAGACGAGAAGAAAGTCGCCCAGGCACTGCGTGAAGGCCTCGGCGCACAGGGTTACGAGGTCGCAGTCGCGCACACGGGCGAGGAGGGCTTTTTCCAGCTCAACGAGCACGCCTTCGATCTCGTGCTCCTGGATGTGATGCTTCCCGGTCGTGACGGCTACGAGATCCTCTCAACGATGCGCAGGCGCGGCATGAGCACTCCCGTTCTTATTCTCACGGCCAGAGACGCCATTGAGGATCGAGTGTTGGGTCTCGATAGCGGGGCGGACGACTACCTCATCAAGCCGTTCGCGTTTCCGGAACTGTTGGCGCGTATACGCGTGATGGTCCGGCGCGGACGAACCGAGCCGGCCACCAAGCTGAAGATTCGTGATCTTGAGCTCGATGTGCTTTCACGACGAGCCACGCGGAATGGCCATGCCCTGCAACTGACGGCTCGTGAATTCGAACTGCTCGAATACCTCGTGCGACATCATGGACAGATCGTCTCACGCGAAATGCTGGCGCGCGATGTCTGGCAGATATCCAGCCGTGCGACCCCGCTCGACAATGTGATCGACGTACACATAGCACGCCTGCGACGAAAGGTAGACGATCCGTTCAATTGCAAGTTGGTACATACGGTTCGCGGCATGGGTTTTGTCATTCGGGAGGATGCGCCATGAAGCCCGTCCTTCAGAGCGTGCGACTGCGGCTCACGATCTGGTGCGCCAGCGCACTGACAGTCATCGTGCTGCTTTTTGCGGGCGGCACATACGTGTTGGTAGGCTGGAGTTTGTCGAACCAGACAGACCAGCAGCTTCGAGACGCGCTGAACTCGGTCGAAAAAGCATACCGCCAGGGCGGTGACGAACTGGAGGAGATCGACGAACACGGCTCGGTCGCACTCTTCACCGTAACCGAAGACGGGAAGATGCTCTATCAATCGTCGGCTTGGCGACGAAACCAACTCGCCAGCGCGCTACAAGGTAGTTCTGAAGTGGAACACCGATCGTGGACGGCGCCTACCGGCGAACCGTTCGTGGTTCGCGCCCTCACGCTCAACGAAACATCGATGGCGGTTCAGCTTGCGACGGCCGTGAGCGATCGGCTTCCGCAACAGTCGCTGAAAACGCTTGCGGTGACAATGTCAATCGGAATACCCATTTCAATTCTTATTGCTGCGGCTGGCGGCTACTGGTTGGCGGGCCGTGCGCTCGCTCCCGTCAACGCCCTCGCGACGAAGGCGCGGGAGATCACCGCCGAGCGTCTTGGCGAGCGCCTGCCCGTCGCAAATCCCGGGGACGAATTCGGTCGGCTCGCAAGCGTGTTTAACGAAGTTCTCGCGAGATTGCAGGACTCCTTCGCCCGCCTCAAGCGATTCACATCGGACGCATCTCACGAGTTGCGGACGCCGCTTACGGCCATGCGCAGCGTGGGTGAGGTCGCCCTGCAAGATAACCGTAGTGCCGGAGACTATCGCGACGTGATCGGAAGCATGTTGGAGGAGGCCGAACGCCTGACGCGGCTGCTCGACAGCCTCTTAACGCTGACGCGGGCGGACAACGATCTCGCGGCCGTGCGACGAGAGCCTCTCGACGCCGCTGGCATGGTTCGGGAAGTCGGCGACCTGTTGCACAGTCTGTCCGAGGAGCGTGGCCAGTCGCTGATGACCGACGCACAGTCGCCTCTCCAAGTGAATGCCGACCCGCACCTCCTGCGAAACGCAATCATCAATCTCGTGGACAACGCCGTGAAGTACACACCCACGGGCGGCACAATCAAAATTAGCGCGAAGTTGTCACCCAGTAACGATGTCATCATCGAGGTTTCCGATACCGGCCCAGGCATTGCAGTTGAGCACCAAGCGAAAGTGTTTGAGCGCTTCTATCGCGTAGACAAGGCCCGTTCTCGCGAAACCGGGGGTGTCGGATTGGGGCTGGCATTGGCCAAATGGGCGGTCGAGATCAACGGCGGACACATTGAACTGGCAAGTGAACCGGGACGCGGCAGCACCTTTCGCGTGGTGCTGCCACGCACGATTACGTAGCAGAAGCTTGGCAATCCGAACAAGTGTACTGAAAAGGAGAAACGTCATGCAAACGAATCGTTGGTTCTGGATGAGTGCGATTGTTGCTCTGCTCGGCGCCTCCGCCGCGTCCGCCGACGAGCCGAGCATGCTGGAGCGGATCAAGAAAACGGTGAGTGGGGCAAGAATCTCGCTATCACAAGCCATTGAGGCGGCGAGCAAGGAAGTCGCCGGCGGCCAAGTCGTAGAGGCCGAGTTGGAGGACGAGCACGGCTCGATCTACTACGAAGTGTCGCTCCTGGTGGGCGGCAAACTCAAGGAAGCGAGCATCGACTCAGCCAGCGGCAAGGTGCTCGGTGTGAAGGACGCACAAATCGGCGACGACGAGAAGCAGGAAATTGAATCGACCCGAAAGGCGCTCGCTGCCGCGAAGATCACGTTCGCACTGGCAATTGGAGCCGCCGAGAAAGAAGTCAAGGGCGGCCAAGCCTATGAGGCCGAGGTCGAAATGGAAAACAACAAGCCCGTCATCGCCGTGACGATCTTGGTTGGCGAGAAAGTGATGGAGGCCGAAGTCGATGCCGTCACCGGCAAGGTAATTGAAACCGAAGAAGAGCCATTACCGCTGGCACTTTGGACTTTCGACTCAGAGGCGGCTGGCAAGACTCCGGTGGGATGGCGGATCGCGGAGACCAACGGCGACGGCAAGATTGGCAAGTGGGCGATTGCCGCAGACGGCGATGCCCGAACCAAGCCCAACGTGCTCAAGCTCGAAACGACTGCCGACGGAAGCACATTTAACCTGTTCATCGCAGAGAAGGCATCGTTCAAGGACTTGGACCTGCGCGTGCGACTCAAGGCCAACAGTGGCAAAGAGGATCAGGGCGGCGGTCCGATCTGGCGGTGCAAGGACGAAAACAATTACTACATTTGCCGCATTAATCCATTGGAGGGCAACTTCCGTGTCTATAAGGTCGAGAAAGGTCGACGTTCACAGCTTGAGTCGGCCAAGCTCGAAACCAAGACAGGTCAATGGCACCAAGTGCGTGCCGTCATGATCGGCAACAAAATCGCTTGCTACGTCGATGGCAAGAAGTGCCTGGAGACGACGGACGATACGTTCAAGGACGCCGGCAAGATCGGGCTTTGGACCAAGGCCGACGCTTCGTCGTCGTTCGACAATGTCGTCGTCGATGCACCGCATGCGGAAAAACACGACGAAAACGCAGACGACGAAGACAAGCACGAAGGAAAGAACGAGGACGATCACGACGACGACGATTAGTCCGATTCAATTGGCTAACTAACTTGAACGAAATGGATAAATTTGGCCATAGGGTCAGACCCTATGTCAAAGGCTATGACGAAGCCAACCGAGTCAACCGAAAATATCGATGCCCAGGA
>CAYXEY010000388.1:0-5474 GCA_964464105.1 uncultured Planctomycetaceae bacterium | reverse complement strand
TTCGCGCGCGCGGATCGGGCCGCACCAGGAAGGTCCTCAAGCGAAGCGAACACGTCGGCATGGAGATCGTCGGCATCAGGCAAGGGCGACTGGCGTGCGAAGTCCATCGCCTCCAGCACTTCTGCGCGCGCGGCATTGTCAATTGCGGCCAGTTCGGGCTCGCTAGCCAGGCCTTCTGCGAGCAACCTGCGCCGGAAAGCCTGTACCGGCGCCTCCGCGCGCGCCCGTTCGAGCGCGACCTTGTCCATGTGGGCCTCGTCGCTACCGAAAGCATGGCCCTGCAGTCGGTAGCATACGGCTTCAAGGAGGGTTGGCCCCTCGCCACGGCGCGCGCGGTCGACGGCGTCCTTCGCCGCATCGTGCACGGCCAAAGGATCATTCCCGTCGACGCGAATCCCGGGCATTGCGTAGCCGTCCGCCTTGAGCGCGAAGCTGTGCAGACGCGTGTACTCCGCCAGCGACGTGTACTCGGCATACTGGTTGTTCTGGCATACGAACACGACTGGCAACTGCCAAGTCGACGCAAGAGTCAGTGCTTCGTGAAAAGCTCCGGTGCTTGTCGCTCCGTCACCGAAGCTGACCATAGTCACCCGCCCGTCCCTTCGCAGCTGCGATGCCCACGCCAGTCCATTCGCGATCGGCAGACCCCCGCCAACGATACCGGTGGTCACCATCAGGCCTGAACTCGGATCCGACAAGTGCATTGGCCCGCCCTTGCCCTTGGAAGTCCCGGACACCCGTCCGTACATCTCCGCCATGATCTCCTTGAGCGGGGTGCCCTTTGCGACGATGTCATGCATGCAGCGATATGTAATGACGGCGTAATCGTCGCGAGTCAGCAGTGGCTCCAGCCCGGCGGGTATCGCTTCCTGGCCGCCAACGGGGTAGTACTGGAACTGGAGCTCACCGGCCGAAAGCGCACGCTGCACTGCCTTGTCTGCCTCGGCGATGCGCGACATCGTGCGATAACAGCGAACCGCCAGTTTCCGCCGGTCCGTGCCTGCCGTGGATGCGGGAATGAAGCTCGCCATGGCGCTCAACCGCCGAATTCGCGCAGCGGATCCTTGCCGTCCCACGAAGCGGCTTGTGCCTCCAGCCCGTTCAAAATCTCCACGACCTGGGGATTGACCTGTATGAACTCGGTGATGCACCCCAGCCTGTTTCGGGTATCCATGTAGGCAAGCGAGGACTTCGGTTCGAAACCCCCTCCAAGCAGAAGCGGACACCCGATCTTTTCGTAACGCGCAACGGTCGCTTCGATATCGTTGGTCAGGCGCGCGACGTGATGCGGGTACGGCGGCCTGCCGAAACCGGGCAGGTTATATACACTGGGACCGTAGCTGTGTACCTGTATCAGTTCAATGTTTACCACCCCGCTGAAACCCAGGGCGAAGCTGAAGTCTGGTACAGCGAGCCCCTCAGCCGTGCGGGGCTCAATTAACTTGAAGTGCCGGAAGATCGTGAACGGGCCCGCGCCACCCTCACCAATCCAGCGCAGCGCGGCTGCTTCCAGATCGTCGACGATGTAAGCAACTTGGTAGACACGATCGATCGGGCGCATGAGTTCTTCTCCAGGGCAGGGCTATGGACTCGAGATCAGGCTGGCTCGGGCAGCCAATTCATATCGTTGAAACCGCGCAATAGGTAACCGCCCTTTTCAAGTGATGGGCCCTCGTAGCCGAAATGGCGCGTCACATCGAGATCTGTGTAAAGCGCGAGCAGTCCACCAGTGCGCACGGCCGAGAAAAATGGCGTGCCGCCCATACCTTCCAAAATGCCGCGCCGGCGCTTTTCACCTAGTGTCCTCCAGAGTCCACCCCCACGCCGATCCAGCTCCGCACAACCTTGCTTGAGCATCCCGGCTGTCGGCGAGTCGGCGGTCGTGACGAGCCGCGTCGCAAAATCGCGAAACTTCAGCGTAGGTATGTCCCGGTGCGGGAACATGTCGCGCACCACACGAGTGATCGTGGCGATTTCACCGGCATGCGCGGCCAACTTCCCGGCGGCCACCACAACCCCGGGCACTCCGCTGGCTGCAATCGCAGAACCACCGGCCACGATCAGCTTGCGTCTCGACAGAACCGGCGTATCGAAATGCCTTGTCATCACAGTTCTCCCCGGCCGAGCCGTTCGGCGATGCTGTTGGCCTGACGCAGGGCCAGTGCCACGATGGTGAGCGTCGGATTCTCTGCGCTGCTGCTGGGGAACACGCTGCCGTCAGAGACGAACAGGTTCGTGACCTCGTGTACGCGCCCGAAGGAATCAACCACGCCATCCTCGGGACGCCGGCTCATTCTGGCCGTACCCATGTTGTGGGTGGCGAGCGCAGTGCGGACCTGGCGGACATCGACGGCGCCCACGGCATCCATGAGCGCCCGCGTTGTAAGTCGCCCGTGCGCCTCCATGCGCTTGTCATTGTCGTGCACGTCTACATGTATGCAGGGGATTGGCAGTCCCAATGCATCGAGCTCTTTGTGATCGAGCGTCACGCGGTTGTCGGCGCGCGGCATGTCTTCGCCACAAATCAGCAGACCTGCAAGGTGGTCGTACTTCTCCATGAATTCGGCGTTGCGCTCGCCCCAGTCCGCCGGATCTAGCAGGGACGCAAGAAAAGCTGGCGCAACCGACATGGCCTGTATCAGGTAACCGCCGACGAATCCTCGCGCTTCATCGTGACGCGCCTCGTCGAACATGGAGCCGGGCACGGAGATCCCGCGATGCATGTTCACCGGCTTCGGCATGACGCCGAAAGTCCCTCCACCTACATGATGCATATAGTGGCGGCCGACATGTCCCCAGCCGTTTCCAAGGCCGGATGAAAATTTTCCGCTGTCGGATTGCAGCAGCAGGCGCGCGGTCTCGACTGCGTTGCCAGCCACGCATACCACCCGTGCCCGCTGGCTCTGCAAGGCACCATTTCCATCGCGATACACGACGGCGCTTGCGCGGCCCGAAGCATCGTGCTCGATACGTACCGCCATGCACCCAGTGCGCAGGTCGAGCTTGCCGGTAGCAATTGCCTTGGGAATCTCGGATGCCTGGGTCGACCACTTGGCGTTGATCTTGCAACCCTGGTTGCAGAAACCCATCTGGATGCAGCCTGCCCGCCCATCGCGCGCCTCGCTGTTGATTGCGAGATTGCCGTTACTAATGGCGCGGTACCCGGCCCGCCTCGCGGCGTTCCACAGCACCCGGTAATTGTTGTTGGCCGGATGGCGTGGAATGCCGTGAGTGCCGGTAACACCAAGCTTGTCTTCTGCGCGCTCGTAGAAGGGCAACAGCTCTCCGAGTGAAATGGGCCAATCGGCGAGGGAGGCTCCAGCGACCCGCCCGTAGCGCGTCAGCGGTTCGAACTCGTGCGCCTGCATCCGGTACGCCAGTCCGTTCCAATGCAAGGTGGACCCGCCGACCGCCTTGACCGTCCATAAGGGCATGTAAGGCGAGGCCGTTGCAGCCAGCCAGTTCCCGGTCGCCCGCCGCTTGTCCGTCCAGGTGAGCTGGCCAAATGAGGCCATGTCTTCCTGGATGAATTCCGCCGCTCCGATTTCGCGCCCCGCCTCGAGCAACACGACCTTGATGCCGCGGGTCACCAATTCGTGGGCCACCGTGCCGCCCGCAGCACCGGAGCCAATAATCACCACCACGGGGTCCTGCTTACTGATTTCAGTCAAGGCAGGCTGCCTCCAGACCGATAACTGGCACGTCAAGCTGCCTTAGAAGCGGTACTTCAGTTCCGCGCCAAATTTCCGACCGGGCGCCTTGTACAGAATATTGATCAGGGGTGGGAGCACAACCACCGCCTCAGTGGGATAGAGCTCGTCGGTCAGATTTCGGCCCCATAGCGCCATCTCCCACTTCTCGCCCGAAAGGGCCAATCTCGCGTTTAACAATCCCACGCTGTCGCGCTGGGTCGTCGGCGTGTTCTGGATGTCCCACCACACCGGACCGGTCAGCGTGTACTCGACGTGTGAAAGCAGGTTGACTGCCCCGCCCAAGGGCAGCACGGAATCTATGCCAAAGGAACTCGTGTACTCGGGTATGTACGGAAAAAAGTTGCCTTCGAACTCTGGCGCAGAAGCCAGCCGCTTGACTTCGCTTTCAACGTGGCCGTACGAACCGAACAGCGTGAACGCGTCGCTGATCCGCAAGCGCGCGTCAAACTCGAATCCGCGGGTCTCGACCTTATCCACGCCGTCAATCGCCTGGATGAAAGCAATAGGATCGAAACGGTACTGCTGCGCATTGGATGTATCGGTCGCGAATACCGCGGCGCTGAGATCAAGGCGGCGATCGAAGAGGCGAAGCTTTACTCCAAGCTCCGCGCTGTCGGACACTTCCTTGTCATAGAAGTCCTGAGTGAGCACGGCTGCTTGGGCGCTCGCCGTTGCTTGCGGCAGGGACTGGCCTTCGGCGAGATAGATTGGAATCCGCGCCTGAACAAGAGTTTCACGCGTGCCGATTGCGTTGAACCCGCCAGTCTTGAAACTGCGCCCCCAACTCGCAAATATCGAGCTTGAATCATCCATGAACTTGTAGACCAGCGACACCTTCGGCTGCAGCTGCGAGAATGTTTTGTCGATGCCGTCAGCACACTGGGCAGCCGTCTGCCCAGTGATGCGGACGCAGGGGTTGAATGACGCACCACCGATGAACACGTTTGGCAGGTCCGGGCCTACCGCCTGTTCTGTCCGCTTCTCCGTGTCGTAGCGCACCGCAAGTTGAAGGGCCAGCTGCGGGGTCAGGTCGAAGCCAAGGTTGCCGAACTGCGAAAAATTCTCGCCGCCGGTGTTGTTCTGCTGGAAACTGATCGACGGCGTGTTGCTGTTCCGATCGAGCAACCTGTAAGGATTCCATCGAGGTGACACACCGCCACCGATGAGGACGCGGTTGCCCATCGCGTCATAGCCGACGAAGCCGGCAAGATCGGCGTCCGCAATCGAACCGGGCACTGCGCCGTTCAGTGCAGTGTTGGTAAGGAATGTGCGCTTGGCGTCAATGTACTGCAGGCCGACCTGCCAGCGCAGGCGCGTATCGCTCGCGGATGTCAGGCGCAACTCCTGGTTGAAAGTGCGGTTGTTGACGCGGTAATTCTGGGATACGTCGCCGAATATCAGCGGCACGATTCCGAAATCAGAGGAGCTGTCACCCGGCGACTGGTACGGCGCATTCTTGCCGCCGTAGTTGTCGGTCGCCTCGGAAAATGCGGTCACGGAAGTCAGTGTTGCGCCGCCCAGCCAGCCTTGCGGCGCGTAGTCGGCCTTCAGCGAAGCGTTCATCATGTCGCGGTCGTAGTGACCCTGGACGTCAGTCGTGAAGGGGATGTCGATGTTGTCGTTGGTGGAGATGTCGCGGACTTCGACTCCGCCGACCACCGAACCGTTGGGCAACACCCCCGGCCAAACGCCGAACTTCGGCGTGAACGCCAGTCCCCCGCCTATTCCCTTGAGGCCGCCGACCCGCAGATCCAGCTTCAG
>CAYXEY010000387.1:0-5482 GCA_964464105.1 uncultured Planctomycetaceae bacterium | reverse complement strand
TTACCGCGCCGAATATGACCGTGGTCCAGCCAACCTCGATGCACTCGTGATATTCGCCCCCGACTACGCCCGGTGCCTGCTGCTTCCAGCTGACCCACAGGGAGGGCAAGACTACGGCACGCCTCGTTTCGTGCCATCGGTGACTTATTTACCCGAAGCCTCCGAACGTGATGCACCGCCGAAATCAATCCTAGCATATGAGCGCGCCCCATGGTCGATCGCCAGGATGCGGCTCTTTCCGCAGTATGTGCATTCCGTGGTTCATGCCGACGGTTATGTTGACAAGCTAACCCCCAGAGAACTCTCGGTTAAACTTCAAAAGCAGGCGGTCACGCAACCCTTGCATTAACCAAGCTCTTGGCGGCGTGAATCCTCTCTACGGCTTGCGATGTGTTCTCCTGAGGCGCAGATGACCCATCCCGACGACACGGAACCGCTTAGCGTCGAATACGCGCGGCTTGCAGAAGGCCATGAGCAGCATGTCAAGCTTCCAGCTCGCTCCTGGAAGGCGTTAAGGATCTCATTGACCGTCGCAGCGATCTGCGGAGTTGCGCTTCTCTTCGGATCAGACATGATCCTGATTCTCGCGGCATTCGTCGGAACTCTATCGTCGATAGTTGCGGTGATCGCCGCCGTAATGACTATTGGGAGAAATCTCGACGATCGGCTGCCTCAGGCTATGCGACTTTCAAGCCAACATTGCCTGATTGCGCTGGTGTTCGCTGCCGCCCTGTTGGGCTGCTATGTAATAAGCGGCGGCGTGATCCAACAACGTTTTGATGAGTACATTTACTCCGAAATGTCGGCCGGGAACTTGCGAGGAATCGCCCAAGGAGTCGACATGTATCACCGGGATGGGGGCTCTTGGCCTGCAACAGAACATGACTTAATGACTGCGAATTACGTAATGGAGCGCAACCTTGTCCATCCCGCTGACGGCGCTGCCTGGCAGCGCATGGGCACCCCGCAATTTGTGTCGTCCTATGTGCTGCTCTTTCCGCCGCACTCTGCAAGGGTGCGACCCCAGGACATCCTCGGATACGAGCGATTGCCGTCGTCGATCGATGGACTGAGACTCTTCCCCAAGCAGATTCACAATGTTGTTTACATGAACGGAACCAACGCAAGGCTCAGCGCGACAGACCTCGCTGCGGCTCTCGCGGCCCAAGCCCTATCGCCGACAACCCGACCTTGACTCCGTCATTCTCGGCAATGGTCAGAAGGATAGGCCGGGCATTGATCCGCGACACGGGCATCCAGCATCCCGACAATCGTCTCAAAAGCGGCGAGACTGTAATATTCGGTTAGGACTGTGCGCGAGGCCGACTTCGAGAGAGCCCCCTAAAAAGGTGAACCCTGAATGTCCACCCACGAAATCCCAGTTGTTCGAATCACCGAAATCCTGAAGCATGGAAATGCCGATTCGATGGAAATCACGAAGGTGTTCGGGTGGACCTGTTGCGTTGGGAAGGGACAATTCAAGGTTGGTGATTTGGTTGTCTTTATTCCGCCGGACTACCTGGTGAACACCGACCGGCCGGAGTTCGCATTTCTTGCAACGGAAGGGAAGTCAGAGTCCCGCATCAAAGTGAAGAAGCTTCGTGGTGTGATTTCACAGGGCCTCATTCTCAAGGCGCCTGAACATTTGAAGGAGGGCGACAACGCCCTTGAGTATTTCGAAATCAGACGGTACGAACCGCCCCTTGATATGCGGTTTGAGACGGACAATGTTCGAGATCCGTCCGGGCTCTTCGCCCCCAAGTATGATGTTGAGAGTCTGAATCGCTACATTGCGCTATTTGAACCCGGCGAAGAGGTGATTGCGACGGAGAAGATTCACGGGGCATCCGGGCGGTTCACATTCACCAACGACATCTTCTATGTCGGATCGCGGACTAATTGGAAGGCCGAGAACACCAAGAGCCCCTGGTGGATCGCCGCCAAGCTCAATCCGTGGATCGAAGGGTGGTGCCGCAAGCACCCCGACTACGTTCTGTATGGTGAGATTTTCGGGCAGGTGCAGGATTTGAAGTATGGCGCTGCCCGCGACCAGATCAACTTCGCGGTCTTCGATATTCTGCATAAAAATGATTGGTTGACATTTGACCAATGTCAGGCAATTGGAGAGGGCCTCACC
Organism: uncultured Planctomycetaceae bacterium; assembly: GCA_964464105.1. Taxonomy (GTDB): domain Bacteria; phylum Planctomycetota; class Phycisphaerae; order UBA1845; family UTPLA1; genus CAYXEY01. The sequence continues at coordinate 3,345 of CAYXEY010000387.1, read as the reverse complement.
TTCGTACCGTTTGTGTATCGCGGAGAGTTTGACATGCCGCGCCTACAGGCCCTTGCGGATGCGAACAGTCTCTGGCCTGCCGCGAAGGGACAAATTGCCGAAGGCATTGTGATCACGCCTGTCGTGGAGCGCACCCATCCCGAGATTGGCCGGGTCAAGCTCAAACTGGTGAGCAATCGCTACCTGATGGCCTGATCTTATCCGTCGATTCTGGAACTATTCGCTCGGCTTGACGCCCAACAAAGAGACAATCGTCTCAAAATCGGCGAGGTTGTAATACTCAAACGTGATCGTGCCGGCGTTTTTCTTGCGCGATTCCTTGATCTGCACTCGGCGGCCCAACGATTGAGACAACCGCTGCTCGATGTCGCGGACGATAGGACGAATCTCTCGCGGTTGCTTCGCCTGCGTTGCCGCCCCATTACCCCCCTGCTTCAGCATTCGCTCAAGCTCGCGGACACTCCAGCCTTCGCGCACGACCTTGCGGGCCGCGTCAATCTGCCGCCCCGATTCGGCGACACCCAGCAGGACCTTGCCGTGTCCGGTGGAGAGCGTGCCTGAGGCGATCATACCCTGGACCTCCGGCTCCAGTCTTAATAGACGAATGTAGTTATTAACCGTGCTGCGGTCCTCCCCCATCCGACTCGCGATGATCTCGTCCGACAGGCCGTGCTGCTCCTGCAGGATGCGATAGGCCCTGGCCCGCTCGATCGGATTCAATTCAGACCGATGTATATTTTCAATCAGAGCCAGTTCAAGCATCTCGCCGTCGGCGACTGTTCGCACCACGGCCGGGATCTCAGTCAGACCGGCCACGCGCGAGGCCCGCAACCGCCGCTCGCCGGCGATGAGTTCGTACCCCCCCTCGGCCGGCCGCACCACAATGGGTTGCAAGGCCCCCCGCTCGCGAAGGGACGCGGCCAGGGCTGCAATTTGACTCTCGTCAAAATACCGCCGGGGTTGCATGGGGTTGGCGCGGACTTTATCGACGGGAATCGACATCAACCCCGGCCCGCGTCGCACGGTCTCGGCTGGAGCCACCGGAGTCGGAGCCACCGAAGGCTCCGCAGGAACAGCGGATTCAGCTGGTTCGGAAACTTGCGCGGAGATTAGAGACGAAAGACCGCGACCCAGGCGGCGGGGTGGCGTTGACATGTGTTGACTCCCTTCACTGGTTGCATGCTTCACCGAAGGGGTCAATAATATCGCGGAACCGGAGGTCTTCACAAGCCATGAACCGCCAAGTTCCACGTGGAACAGTTGTCGGATGGGGGCGGAGAGGCATCGGTGCGGATACTTCAAGTTCCGACTGACCAAGACACCCGAGCCGACGTTCCACGTGGAACATCGCGATTCGAGACCCATAATACGCGAATGGGCTCGTTACAGTAGAGCGAGGACCGATAAACAGAGCCCTGGCGATTACACATGATCATCCCACTCCCTCTTGCCAGAAGTTCCCAGATGCGACTGGACGATACCTGTTTGCGTATATAGTGGGGCATGGGTCAAGCGGACTGATCGCTCCACGCCGCGCGTATTTAGGCCATTGCGAGCGGCCTCTACGCCCAGCGAAGCTCGCAGGAATAATCCAGATGCCAATTGCTTTTCCAACCCGATCAGTGCAAATCAAGCTTGTTGGTGTGGTGGTACTGCTCGCCGGTGCATTCGCGGCCGGATGCAACGACCCTTACTCACGCAATCGAATCGCCATGCGCGAGGAGAATCTACGGGAATTCAGCGGAGATGTGCAAAACGCTGAGGCCAGGCGGGCAAAGCGATTGAAGGAAGCCGGGGAGACGTTAGAGCGCTGGTGGCAGCGAGACGTCGACGACTTCAATCGCAAGGTGCCGACGGTGGGGGATTACTTCTGGTAAGACGCTTCTCGCCACCCAGCGCTTACCGCAAGCCGCTATTTCAGACTCTAATTCATACCGACCGACGGCATTTCTTCAATTCCGCCGCCGGAAATACCAAATCAATGATCACGTAAGGTCGTTTACTACCCCCTCACCCCAACCCGTTATCCGAGGGAAGAAGGAGTTGCCGGGGCGATGGCGATCAGGCGTTGATCGGTGTGCAGCTTGGCGTCCAGGTCAGGCGGACATTGCAGCGAGCCGTCGGGCTGTTCGATGGCCACGATCTGCACGCCAAACTCCCGCCTAAAATTAGATTCCCGTATTGTTTTACCGATGGCCTGCAGGGGGACGAGAAGCCGCTGGATGGGGGTCTGATTCTGCGGCGCGATGCCCATGGCCAGCTGCTGCAGGCGGCCCTGCTGCTCGATGACGGCCAGGCCGTCGTGTTCGCGCATGACCAACCGCTGGGTTTCCTCCATCCTGACCCGCACGGCGTCGTACACGTTGTCCCGGGTGATCATGCCCAGCCACTGGGCCGTGCGGTCGCGGGACACCACGGGCAGCACTTCGTGATTCGAGGAATGGAATGTATTTAGCGCTGAGTATAAATCATCGTCGGGGCCAACCGTGACCAGCTTGCGGGTCATCATGTCCTCGGCGATGACCATGTCGGCCAGGCCGGGCATGTTGGTGATGCGCAGGATATCGGAGACGCTGATCACGCCTTCTATATGTTTGTCTTTAATTATGGCGAAGACCGGCCGCGTGCCCGGGGCGGCGCGTTCGATCAGCTCGGTGAGGGTTGAATCGGGCCGGGCCACCATGGGCCAGTCGGGGTGCATCACGTCGCGCACCCGGGCCGATTCGAGCAGGTGCACCAGCACGTCGCCGGCATGGGCGGGGGACTCGGCGGCCGTGCGAATTTGCTCGGAATTCAGGCCCCATTTGCGGCCCAGCACATAGGCTGACACGCACACCAGCATGAGCGGGGCGACCAGTCCATAGCCGCCGGTCATCTCAGCGGTCATCACCACGGCGGACATGGGGGTGCGCATGGCCGCGGCGAGCACGCCAGCCATTCCGACCGGGATGAGCGATTTGCGAAGATCCTCGGGAAAGGTGCCCGGGGAAACGGCTTCACAGAGGGCGCCGACAAACGCCCCGGCGGTTCCACCGAGGAAGACCGCGGGGCCCAGCACGCCGCCAGAACCGCCCGAGCCAACGGTAAAACCCGTTGCAACGCACTTTACCAGGGCAATCGCTGCAAAAAATGCGGCCCAGTGCCACCAATCAATCACCGACTTGTTGGCCCAGAAGGCCCCGCTCATGGCGTTACGGATGAATTGGTAATTGCCATCCATGACCTGTGGCAGCAGGCAGGCCAGCGCCCCGGTGGCCAGCCCGCCCAGGGCGGGACGCAGCCAGCGGGGGAGCGGCCCGCGCGGGGTAATCTTGTGCTCGACGATCTGCAGACAAAAATCAAGAA
>CAYXEY010000386.1:0-5486 GCA_964464105.1 uncultured Planctomycetaceae bacterium | reverse complement strand
GGCCATTGCCGACTTGTCGGCGCTGGTCGCGCGCTACAAGGCCATCATGAGCACGGATCCGCTGCCGGAGTATCTGCTCATCGAGTTCGATCGCAGCGGCAAAAACAACATGACCCTGATCAAGCCCAAGCCGCCGGAGGACGAGGATCCGCCGCGCGAAGTCGCCAAGGCCTGGATCGGCATTGCCACGCAACCGGTGCTGGACAAGCTCGCCGCCAAGCTCGGCAGCGCCGAGACGCGCGGCTTCCGCGTCACCCGCGTCTATCCACGCTCGGTGGCCGCCAAGTCGGACATCAAGGTCGGCGACATCATCGTCGGGCTGAACGGCCAGAAGCTCGAAGTCCGCGGCATGCAGGACGCCGGCCTGCTCGGACGGGCCATCCGCAAGCTGACCATTGACGAGGCCGCCACGCTGGACATCATTCGCGGCGGCGAAAAGCGACAGGTTGCCGTGACGCTGGAGCGCACCCGCATCCTGCCGAGCGAGGCCCTCAAAGAGCGCAATCGCGATTTCGAGATGACCGTGCGCGATGTCACCTTCTTCGATCGTGATGAGAATCGCTGGAGCGAGGATGTCAAAGGCGTGCTGGTCGAGCAGGTCGAGGACGCGGGTTGGGCCGGTCTCGCGGGCATCGACGAAGGCGACCTGATCCAGAAGATCAACGACTTCGAGATCAAAGGCATCAAGAGTTATCGCAAGGCGATGGATGAAATTACCAAGGCCGCGCCGGAGCGCGTTGTGTTTGAAATCCTGCGCGGCTCCGCGACCCGATTCCAATATGCCGAACCGGACTGGAAGCCGATCGTCGACACGGCCAGCAAGCCTGCCACGACGCAGGATGCGAAATAGCGGGCCTCACCTGTGGCGTATCGTCGTTGATTTCGCCCGTAGGGCGCACGATTGTTGCCAGGGGCTTTAGCCCCTGGAAGGCGATTATATTTTTTCATCCGCCCGTAGGGCGGACGAGGCGTTTGATGACTCGCCTATTGCAATTTGAAACGACGACGCATCCGCGCACGAGCGCTGCGTCCGCCCTACCCGGCGGTAAGGTACTATGAACCTCAATCCAGGGGCTGAAGCCCCTGGCTACCAACGTGCGCCCTAACGGGCGAATGCCGTCTCCCGGATCAACCGGACGACTCTGGAGCAACAATGAAGAATCGAAAGCGACTCGGATTCCCACTTTCCTTACTTGCATTGACCATCGCCCTCGGCTTCTCGACTATCGCCAGCGCCGCCGAGCCGGTCAACTACCCCAAGTTCGTTGCCGACCGGGCCGATGCCCTGGTGGTGCTCAAGTTCGTGCTCAAGGCCGGTGAGCAGGAGATCGACGCTGAGTGCTCGGCCGTCATGATCGAGCCCACCGGCCTGGCCATCTGTTCCAGCGTCGGCATCGGCGGAACCCGCGGCACACCGACCGCCCTCAAGATGCTGGTCGGTCAGGATGACAACGGCGTGGAGGCCAAGCTTCTGGCCCGCGACTCCGAGCTGGATCTCGCCTGGGTGCAGGTGAAGAGTCCGCCGACCAAGCCCTATGTGTTTGTCGATTTGAGCAAGGCGGCCGTGCCCGCAGTCGGTGATTCGCTCGTCTCGCTTCGCCGGATGATCAAATACTTCGATCGCGCCCCGGTCCTCAACGTCGGACTGTGCGTCGGCGTGACCCGCAAGCCGCGCGACCTCTTCGTGCCCGGCGGCATGGCTGTCGATCCGGGTGGACCGATCTTCGCGGCCGATGGACGGGTCGCCGGCTTTGTGGTGCTGCAGGTTCCCGATTCCGAGGATCGGCGCGGTTCCCCGGCGCAAGCCTTCGGCCGTGAGCGCGATTATGGCAATGTGATCCTGCCCACCGCGGATGTCGTCAAGGCAACCGAGCGGGCCAAGAAGGCCAAAGAGGGCGAGGAGATGTCCGCCAAGGCCGTCGAGCAGGCGAAGAAGGAAGCGGAGGCTGCGGCCAAGGCAACTTCAGGCGTGCCATCCGCGACGGGTTCCACCTCTGCCCCGGCAGCCAAGCCCGGCCCGACCACGCGCCCGGTGGATGATGAGGAAGAAGAAGGCGAGTAATGCGCCAGTAACCGCCTGATTCCGCTCACTATTCACGTCAATTGGAATGACATGAGGCCCGTTCACCGGGCCTCATGTCATTCTGAAGCTGTTCTACGTCAACGGCAAACCTATTTGGTTCAGTTGATGAACGAACGTGCCTTCTTTACCTGCTCGGGTGAAATCTCCTGCGTGTTGTTCTCAACCGGCGTCTCGGGCGGAGGCGCTTCTTCATTTACCTGAGCATTGACCACCGTCGGCTGCGGCGGCGTTTCCGGAGCCGGCTGTTCTGCAACGGTTTCAGGCGGCACGGCCGCGGGTCCATCATCTCCATTTGTTGCCCACACGTAGGTCAACAAACCGATTGCGCAGACAAACAGGGTTACCGCCCCTATCTTGAATCCTTTGGATCGCTCTGACATTTTTCATTTCTCTCATTTGAGTTTGGATGCAGGTTCGGATTACGGGATTTTTGTCAAAATGATGGTCGGCGACGGATAGCAATCCCATCTGAAATTGGACGTGCGGCATTGCAGCTCGGCGGGATTTGACGTGTTGTAGTATTCGTTGGCCCTCGCGGAAACGACACGCGCCGAACCGTCACACATCGCCGCGTTGAAGAGCCCGAGTTTTCCATGCCAGCCGCGAATGGTGGAAGGCTGCGCCGGATCGCCAAAGACCGCGTTGGTCGAGTTCCACGGCGTCTGCCACAATCGGGCCTCCGTGAAAAGCAACGTTGATGACGCATCTGGAATGCGCGTACTGGGTCGGCACATCGGCCCGGCGAAATTGCGCGATTGGCAGCCGTTTGACGTCGCGTTTCCGGTATTAAAGCAGTTGGCCTGGTAACTGTTGCCAAAGAAATTGGCGGCAGGATCTTCCTCCGGCAGCGTCGTTCCCGGAGTAAATGAACTGGCCGGCGTGGCCGGCGTGTCGATAAACCCCTTGTCATCGGGACAGGTGTAAAGCGCGAATCCGGATGCATCGTTTCGTGCATTGGTTCCGTCATTGTCTTTGTAAATGGCCGTGTACTTGTTCAACGGCCGCTTGCCCGCACCGCCGATGGCGCCATTGGAACCCCAAGGCGTGCCGGGCGCACCGTCGTTGCCGCCATACTCAAAGAAACCAAGCCCCGCGTATCCACACTCAGATAGCAGCGGATGCTCCGGAATCAGTTTGTTATTGGGATCATCCACGGAATACGCGACTGCGCTCTGCCCGATGCCGCGCAGGTTCGACAGACACTTCGCCTTATTCCCCTCTCGTTTTGCCGCCGACAGCGCGGGCATCAATATGCTGATCAGGATCGCAATCACCGCGATGACCACCAGCAATTCAATCAACGTGAAACCGCTCTTGCGGCGCATGCCGCTGCGACTCGTCATGACAATTCTCCCGGGTTTTGAAGCGCAAATCTCTCGCGCTCGAATTGGGGGCTCGCACTTCGATTGATTGCCCGTCCGCCGGCTCAATATTCCGGCGCGCCGGCGGCGCGGACACCTACCCACTGCGGGAACCGCGGCACTCCGAAGGTCCTGGGCCGTCGAAGAAGCGACACCTTCGGTCCCCAACTACCGTATGTCGCCAATGAAAGGCAGACAATGTGAAATCGTGCACACCGTCAAATAATTCCAAATTGTCTTAATCAGATTTCAGAGTCTGGAATCGCGTAAGTCGATTGCGGAATTACGCAGCCAGGATGGGCGATGAATTGATGTGAATGCGACGCGCGAATCTGAAATGAGTTCAACCGCATCCGCCCGCGACGATGCAGTTGACCAGCGCCGCGATGTCACCGGCGTCGAGTGAATTGTCCGGAGCCGGTTCGAGATCGCCGGCGCATAATTCGACCGGCGAAGCGCCGCCCGTCACAACGAGCCGTGTGAACCGCGCGACATCGCGTCCGTCCACCTGGCCGTCACCCGTGAGATCGCCGCGCACACACGTCACGCCGCCGCAACTCAGATTCACGATTGCAAATGCATCAAGCGCGGCTTCGACCGTGGATGCTACCCCCTGATCAGCCGCCACGAAGCGTACGCGAACCGCCGACATGACTGACAGGTGATTGGCGATTCGCAGAATGCGTGGATGCCATCCGCCCGCCACTTCCGGGTGCGAGGCCTGCGGATCCGGTCCGACGGTCTCCAGCAGTTGCCAGTTGCTGCCGCCGTCCTGCGAAATCTGAACCACGAAGGAGTCGTCCTGCACGCCGCCGGTCGCCGCGTTCGCGAACCAGCGGGCATAGAGCACATGCGGGTCGGAGTAAGTCGACAGATCGAAGACCGGCGAGATCAATCGGGTGATGCCATTGTCGACGTCCGTATCACACGTCGGCGGAGACACCACGAGGCTCGGCCCGGTGAGGAAGCACGAGCCCGAGCCGTCATAGTCCGTGGGGGGATCGCCACGATTGCAACCGATCGGCACACCCAGGGCCCACGCCCCATCAGCAGGCGTGCCGCTGATCGTCCAACTAACCGCCGTTTGAAAATTGTATGAAGCCACGGTCTGCGCCACGCCCGCGACCGCTTCAAACGGCGCGCTGGCCCCCGCGAACGGCGCCGCCGTCACACCCGCGTCAACGCCTTCGGCTTGAACGTACCACTGAACGGTCGTGCCGCAGGTCGTCATGGGCAGATTGCCGCTGTAGGCCCCGCCGGAACCCGGCGTGAGGGCAAACTGCTGATAAGCCGCGGGCACAACGCGATAAAAAAGAGCAACCGAGCCGGCAACAACGGAGTCGCCCGACACGACGATCTGCACCGGTGTCGGGGCCGAGGGCGACAGAATCAGGGGGGCGCCATTGGGGAATGAGATCGTCAGCGCGACCGCCCCACCCCGAGCCGTCGCCATCACTCCAAATACGCAGGCGCAGAATACGCAGATGGAACGCCGATCGATTTTCATCGAGGCACCTCGCAACAAGCCGTGGATTGGGCAAATAATGCCGTGGAATGCGGCTGACCGCAGGGGCATGATAATCCTGTCGGTGGCTAACTCAAAGGAATTGAGTCATGTTGTAACTGATTTTTTTAATTCGAGATCTGAAATCCTAGAAGCTGTTACAGAACCCACTACGCAAGTGGTGGGCCGCTCGACACGGTGCATAAATATCACCTACTCGCTGGGGCCCCGGACTTGCGTCCGTGGTTCTGGTATACCCTCTGAGACTTGAAATCTCTGATTCGAGATGGACGGCCGGCAGTTTGTGAATTCTGGTCAATTCCCCGCTACCAACTACCACTGCGCCTCGTCAAAGGCTCCCCGCTTGCTGACTGCCTTTTGCGGCAGGGCCTTCAAAATCGCGCCGGCCAGCGGCAAATCGCCGCGTGTCGTGATCTTGATGTTGCGTGGATCGCCCTCGACGACCGTCACGGTCTGACCGGTCGCGGCGACCAGTTGGGCATCGTCATGGATCGGACCTTTGACATTCGCGATGCCG
>CAYXEY010000385.1:0-5492 GCA_964464105.1 uncultured Planctomycetaceae bacterium | reverse complement strand
GTTTCACCAGCGCCGAGGGCAAGCGCTTCTTTGCGCGGCTGTTCAACACGCTGCAACTCAACACCCACTTCATCTCGGTGATCGCCCGCACGCGGCTCGAACATGAGGACGTCGCCAAGATCGAGGACACCATTCGAGCCCAAATGGACGCCGTGACCACAAACCTGAACCACGCCATCGACGGCGCCGAAGCGCTATTCAAAACGCATGGCATCACCAGCACTGCAACCTACGATACCGTGCCCCTGGATGTGGACGTCCATGTGCTGTCGTCGATCGGGCGACGCTTCCTGGAGGTGCTGGGCAAACTCGACCAACTGATGCCCTTGCTGCAGACCCTGGAGATTCACGAAGTGATCACCACCCAGGCGGTGGACGTCCAGCGTGCGACTCTCAAACGGCAGGTGCGCGACGTCGCCAATGGGGCACGGAACTTTGCGATGGGGCTGCGGCGCCGGATGAACGCCATGGATGCACGCATGGGCGAGGGCCGTGGCCAGGGAAGCGGGCCAGAGGCCTTCGCCGGGAACGTCGCGGATGGGGCAAACGAATCCGGAACGCTGTACGATTCGTCGGTTGATCCAACGAAGGCAGGCCCCGATGCACGGCCGGAAGCCTTGGGTATCACCACGTTTTCGAGGGGTGATTAGACTAGAAAGTGGTCTTCGCTTGCCAGTCGATAGCCGCTAATCGGCCGTGCAGCGATTTTCACACGGTGAGATCGTTTGACCGTTTCCTCACTCATTGTCCAACGAGTTCGATCTCTTCCGCCTCGAACCAGCCCTGCCTGATCATGGCATCGTGCGCTAGCACGGGGTCGGCGGCGTAGTAGACGACCGCGAGGCTCTCCTCGGCGCGACTGCAGGTCACATAGAAAAGCCGACGCGTTCGGTCGATCGTAGTCTCCTTGCCGGATGCTTCATTTTCAAGGTCAGTCTTGCTCTTCTCCTTCGTCCCAAAGAGCTTATCGTAAGCGAACATAAACCCGCGCGCTTCCTCGTCGCTCACGATGACCATCACGCGTGGGAACTCCAGTCCCTTGACGCCCTGGTGTGTATCGAACTGCGAGACGCCCCGGACATAGCGGTCATATTTCTCGATCTGGTCGAACGGCGCCTCGAGCGCTTGGCGCCACCCGCCCAGCTCGCTCTTGAGATCGACTTCTTCTTCCTCGCCGGCTTCATCGTCAGACTCTCCCCCGGTATCGCCCACGAGCGCAACTTCGTCGGCGGTTGCGAACGGCGCCAGCACGTCGGGGATTGTGAAGAGACGGGTCTCGGCGACATAGCCCAACACCGCGCGCGCCGAGGGCTTTTCATCGGCCGACACCAGCGCCAGCAGGCCGTCGCAGGCCGCTTTGGCCTTGCTGAGAATGTCGGACTGCTTGTCCCCAGCCTCCTCAAGCGCCTTGCGCTCAAGGAGCGGCGAGGTGCGCCGGATGATCGCGGCGGCTGCAAAGCGGTCCGACGCGCGCAGCGCGGTCACCAGTGGCAGGATCTCGCGCGTGAACAGCCCAATGCCGGCGCCAGTCCCCTGGAGGAAGCTCGTCCGGAGGCGCTCGACCGAATAGAGCGGCTCGAAGAACGACTCGAACCCGAAGCGGCGAGCCGACATTAGATGCTCCAGAGCAAGCGTCTTGATCGCCTCGGATCCCGCGGCCCAGTTCTGATCGCCCGTGATTTCAGCCATCCTCGCAGCGATCGCGGCCTCGACCACGGTCTTGTCGGGGGTCGCCTGCGACACAACGAACAAACGGACGACGCCGGCGTCGGCATCGCTGCGCGGGATCTGTTCCTCGCGATCCTCGTCGTGGCGGATTCTGTTGATGAGCTCGATGACCCTAGTCGGGCAGCGATGGTTCATCCGCTTGCGCGGCCGCGCCCAGTTCTCGGGGATCGCCTCGGCGAGGCGATCCTTCCCGTCGGCGTAGATGCGCTGCATCATATCGCCGAAAAGACCAAGGCAAAAAGTATCGCGGTACGCCACCTCGACGTCGAGCAGCACATCCATTAGCCTGCGGTTCGTGTCTTGGCTCTCGTCGATAAGCAGGATCGGAAAGCGGGTGACCAGGAGGCGCCGCAGACCTGACTTCGCGCCCAGGAAATCGGCAGTCATCGTGATGACTTCGGCATGGCTAAGGGCGTCGCGGGTCCGGTTATCGCCAGTCGGGCTGTAGACGAAGCGTGTGATCGCATCGAGCCCAGCGTGGCGGTGCTGCTTGCTCTCGATCGAGCGGGCGCGGTCCGCGGCGGCCTTGCTGCCCGCCCGGCCCTTAGCCTGAGCCTCCTCGAGTTCGGCGACATCCCGAAGCAGCCTTGCGGCTATCCATTGCCGGATGTCCGTGTCATAGCCGGCGATCAGCGACCACGCGAAGGCATGGATCGTCGACACCTCGACGCGTGGGTCGAATTCCAGCCGCTGCTTGATCTCGTCGCACGCCGCGTTGGTATAGGTAATGACGCCGATCTTCTGACCGGTCAGCGAGAGGCGTCGACCTTGCTCGCGGCAGACCGCACGGATCGCCTCTACGAGCGAACGTGTCTTGCCAGAGCCCGCGCCCGCATACAGAAAGAAGCTCCTCGGCTTCTCCAGGTTTAGGCAGCCTAGGATAATGTTGTCAGCCTCGGCATCGAACTTATCGTCGTCGGCGCTCACGCTTCGGCCTGCTCGGCTTGCTCTGGCTGCACGCCGTGTTCCGCCTGGGGCAGAATCTCGACCTGCTTCTTCTTCAGCTGCTTGAGGAGCCATTGGAGCCCCTCGGCGATGTAACCAGGCACGACGATGCCGTCGAACTTCTCAATCTCGAGGACGTCAAGCGCAAACTCGGCCTTCTTGCCGCTCTTGAGAGCGTTATACATGCGTTCGCCGATTGCGGTAACGCTGCCGCCGTCCGTAATCGCGTCGCGAAACTTGCTCACCAGACCAGTTCCCTCGAGCGTGGAAAAGAGGGCAAGGTTCTCGAATGCGAGCGCGTCCTCGAACGTATAGGGATAGGCCGTTTCGGGTTCAGCAGACCCCGGTGCCGTCACAGCCAGCGGCGTCTGATAGGCGGCGCGCACCGCAAACAATGGATCACCGTCTACACGCAACGTCTTGGCCGTAGCCTTGGCATCCATGAGGGCATCAACGTCCTCGATGCCCGGCACCCATTTCTTCAGCGTCGAGTTGTTGGTTCTTTGATTGGCACCCCTTGACGGCTGTACCGATGCGCCTCCGGCGCCGAGAGTATCCAGGTCGGTGATGATCAGCGTCAGCAGTCCGAGATGGTCAATCAACGGTTTAAGACGATGTGCATGGCTGCCGCCGATCTCGAGTAGGGTGATGTAGCATTGATTGAGCTCGTCATAATGTGCACGGATGAAATTGGGCACCAACATCCGCTCGGCCGGTCCCTCAACCAGGATAGCAGCATCGGCGAAGAACAGATCAGCATGCTGCGCGCGTAGATAGCGTGTGACGAACCGTTCGGTTTCGCTGCCGGGGCCGAACACCTCAGACAGGTTGATGACAGTCGAGACTGGCACCTTGGCCACCATACCGGCCGGCAGCCGGCGGAAATAGCGCAGGCAGGAGAATGAGGTTTCGTGCGCGACATGGCTGGAGTGTGTGCTGACCACGAGTTGGGTGCGCAGTTTCTTGCTCTCGCCCAAGTCTTCATGGGCGCGCAGCACGGCATAGGCCTTTTTGATGAAGACCTGCTGGACCTGCGCGTGGAGATGGGCCTCGGGTTCCTCGACTAGCACCAGATGGAGCGGCTCGGTGCTGGTGATCGTCGCACCTTTCGACGCCTTGCCGACGCGCATCCATGCGTCGCGGAAGCTCATCAGCCGAAAAATCATCGAGATCAAGTTCTGATAGCCGAGCCCATTATTGGCCTCGGGCAATCGGAGGAGGGGTGTGGCCGCGCCGTCTTCAGTGATCACATCGACTTCGAAGCTAATCGCCGCGCTGTGGTTGAGACCGTCAATCGCCTTCAGTCGGGTTGACACGCGCGGACGGGGATCGGTCACACCGGGATAGCCCATGCCCTCGACCTCAGCGAAGGCGTCCTTGAAGCTCTCAGTCAGCCGCTTGTCGAACGCGTCTTGGGCAGCCTCGATCGCCTGGAGCGCCCCGAGATCCTTCGGATCGGCTCCCTTAGTCGGATCGAGGTGCTTGGCATAATAGCTTCTCAGTTGGTCCGACAGACGGCTGCCCGCTGCGGCGGCTGGGACGTCCTCGTCATCTTGGCCGGACTGCTCCTCACCGAACCCGCGTTGTGCGGGGATGTCGTGCACACGGATTAGGCCGTTCAAGGGATCGCCTTCGACCGGCAGCGATGCGGGCGGCAGCACCTGCGGTCGCGCCTGAGAATTTTCGGGCGCCGCGAGCTTGGCGGGATCCAGCGAATAGGCACGGATTGTGAAGTGGGTGGAGAGCCTCTTGCTCAGGAAGTCGACAAGGTTCTCCGGCCAAATCGTTAACTTGGGAAGATCCAGCGGTGGACCGGCGTCCGGATGTTCCGCTGCCACTGCAGCGGCAATTGCCGCTGCCTTCATCGCCTCGGCATCGCTCACGGCGCCCATAAAGTCCTTGTACAACAGGTCGAGATCCTTGGGCTCGTAGCGCAGTCGGACGCCCAGCCTGCCACCTTCCCAATCGAGCGTCGGGATCAGATCGCGGACATGATGCATCTCGCCGGTTTCGACATACAGCCAGAGATCAAGCGTCGGGAGAACGCTGACCCAGGGAGCGACGACTAGATCGACGACGTCCCCTGCGTCGCGCGCTGCGATCCAGCTTTCCCCGAGCGCAATGATCGCCGGCCAGTGGCACAGGGTAAAGTCGTGTATCTCAAAGGGGCAGCGGCGTGGCGACAGAAAGCGGCGCATTGCGAGCATTGCCGACGTCTTGCCACTGTTGTTGGCGCCGACGAAAAGTGTTGTGGTGGTCGATAGATCCACGCGTGTCGACAGCAGCTTCCTAAAGCTGGCGATTTCTACGAACTCAATATGCACTCAACATCTCCAACCCAGACCCGGGCTCTAGTTACGCTTACCTATTCTGTCAGCGCTACGACAGTGTATTACCGTGCTTAAAAGTTGGGTGATGAAACCAGCCATTCAGGCTGAGTAACGCGCTAGCGTCTGCAACCTACGCGACACCGGTCATTCGTCTGCGCCAACGCCAACAGCCGGCTGACATGCTGCCCGTGAGAAGCCGCCTTGGATGACGGGTCTGCCTATTACCGGCTGTTGAACCCATGAAGGCGCGAGTGGCGGCAGTGGATCGACTTCTGCCGGTCATCACTCCCCAAACCCCCATCAGTTCAAACCGGAGCCTGTGATCGAATTCGTTTGGATCAAAAGATCACGAGGGCGAATGAGCGCAGCGCCGGTGGCAGCAACCCGATCAGGGCCGATCTGTCGCTTCCCACCCAGTAATCAACAAGGATGATGATAACCAAAACCACATAAGAACCCCTGTTTCGATAGTCCAGTGACCGTCATTCT
>CAYXEY010000384.1:0-5504 GCA_964464105.1 uncultured Planctomycetaceae bacterium | reverse complement strand
GGTCAAGGAGTCCGCCTGACATGGCAAGGCAAACCCGGCGTTCAATTGATTCGAATGGCGTTCGACAGGCCGTCGAAGAGCGTTCCAAGTCCCCTACCGTCCTTCGCTGCGCCATTTACACCCGCAAGAGCACCGTTGAGGGCCTCGATCAGGCCTTTAACTCTCTTGATGCCCAACGCGAAGCAGCCGAATTCTACATTGCGTCCCAGATACATCTCGGATGGGTTGTACTGAAGGATCGTTACGACGACGGCGGCTTCTCCGGCGGCAGCATGGATCGGCCCGCTGTGGCGCGGTTGATGGCCGACGTCAAGGCAGGATTGATCGACTGCGTGGTGGTCTACAAGGTAGATCGTCTTTCCCGCTCGCTGCTGGACTTCGCCCGGATGATGCAGGTCTTCGAGAACAAGGGGGTCCACTTCGTCTCGGTCACCCAGCACTTCAATACCGCCGAAAGCATGGGCCGGCTAACCCTGAATATCCTGCTCTCCTTCGCGCAGTTCGAGCGGGAGATTATCTCCGAGCGGACGCGGGACAAGATCGCGGCAGCGCGGAAGCGTGGCCAATGGGTGGGAGGCAGGCCGATCCTGGGCTATGACCTGGACCGGGCAAACCACAAGCTAGTGGTCAATCCCAAGGAGGCCGAGCAGGTCCGGGCGATCTTCAAGCTCTACCTGAAGGAGCGGACTCTGCTGAAGACGGCCACCGAATTGAACAAACGAGGCTGGCACACCAAGGCCTGGACCGACTCGAAAGGCAGAAAATTCGGCAACCTGCCCTTCGTGAAGAACCAGATCTCGTCGTTGCTGGGCAACGTGGCCTACCTGGGCAAGGTACGCCACCGCGATCAGGTGCATGACGGTCAGCATGACGCAATCGTGGATGATCAAACCTGGACAGCGGTCCAGGCCCTGCTGGACCGCAATCACCGTACCGCCGGGTCTATTACCCGTAATCGCTACGGCGCGCCGCTGAAGGGTCTCCTGCGTTGCAGGGCCTGCGACGCAGCCATGATTCACAGTCCGGTCTCCAAGGGCGCCAAGAAGACCAAGCAGTACCGTTACTACGTCTGCACGAATGCCCAAAAGCGCGGATATGACCAATGCCCCAATCCATCCGTTCGGGCGGCATGGATAGAGGAACAGGCACTAAGGCAGGTTCGCTCCATTGAGTTCGATGCCAAGGCCCTCGATGTCGCCGGTCTACCCGATCCGAAACGCCATGATGCGACACCGGAGATTCTTGGGCTACTGATCGAGCACGTGAATTTCGATGCGAAGGGGAACCAGATCGTCATAACATTGACGCCGACGGCAGCGCGATGCCAAAGACGAGCGAACCGCAAGGAATCCGGCGACGCAGCCAATTCGCAGTTGGTTTTTTCGATCGAGCAGCCAAACGTCCGCCCGAACCGACGCCATTCGCGCGGCAACACAACTCATCCAGCCCAAGTCCAGCCAATCTTGAGAAGCCTCGTCCTGGCCCACCAGATCGAGGCCGCCATACGCGATGGCCGCGCCCATGACTTCAAAGACCTCGCCCGTCAGATGGGAATCAGCGATGCTCGAATTGGGCAAATCGTTGGGCTTTGCCAATTAGCGCCCACAATTCAGGAGCAAATCCTTAACAATCAACCGACGGCGGTGCACGCTCTGTGTCATCGACAAATAGGCAAATTGGCAGAGATTGTTGATTGGGAGGAGCAGCGGCGATGCTTCAATTTGAAATCGCCGCTTGGGACCAGATAGCAATGTAGTAGTGAAATCGCGACGGTGTGGCTGTGGTATCGCCACCGTCGCCTTTATCCCTGGTCTACTTCTTCTCTACCAGCCCTGCCGACATCTCTAGCCTCCCCAGCAGCTCCGCATCCACCTCATCCACGCCGGACACCAGCACATCGCAATGGCACCGGTTGCGTGAGACCTGCTCGATCTTGCGGATGCGCTTGGATTTGATGGGCGATTAGGTGCGAATGGTCACCAGCACCGCGCCCTTGCGGGGATGCAGGCCGAGGTAGGCCGAGCCGGCCTCGCCCGCATTTACGTGAACGCAGGTTCCCTTGGGGTCGATGAAGGCGAGCATGCCTTCGTTATCAGCTTACGACCGGAATCGTCGCGACCAGTTCCTTAACGATCCTCGCACTCACAGCCCCGAATCGACCCGCGCCCGCCTGTTTCTCACACGCAGCGCCTCGGACGCAGATCACATCAGCACCGGCGGCCCAAAGCTCGGGAAGCTCATCCTTCGTGATCGAGCCCGCGAGCCATGCTTCCTTCTTCATCGCGTGCAGCTTGCGAATCCACGCAGCGATTTCCTTGACCGACGCGTAATCCAGCAGCCCCTTGCCGGTGCCCTTCTCGAAAGTGTCGATCAGCACGCCGTCGGCGTCGATCTGCTTCGCCAGCGCCGGCGATTCGCCGAAGGCGTCGAAGTATCGCTGCATGTCGGCATCAACGAATACGGCCGGATAGAGCTTCTTCTTCGGGAACCATTCTCGCACGGTCCGGATAATCTCTCGGCCCTGATACGCTGCCGCCTTCAGCGGCAGCTCCGCAAGACCGAATTTGATCAGCTCAGCGCCCGCGGTAGCGATGCCCAGCGCCGCCTGACAGGCGTTGGCCCGCTCGTGCTGGGTCTCGCCTATGTTCGTCGAAACGGCCACGCGCGGATGCTTTTTTTTCAAGCGTTCGCAGACCGCGGCAACATTCAGCGGGTAGGGTGTGCCCAACGCGGACGCGGGAAACTCCACGTCAGCGATCAATGCGCCGCCATCCGCAGCGGCAATTGCTTCGATAGGTCCTCGAATTGACACCAACAAGCTCTGCTTGACCGTCATCGTTGCTCTCCAATTCGCTAACGCTCACGGACAACAGTAGATAAACGGAACCGCGTCCGCCTGCCGACATTGCGTAATGAAGCCTGTCACAAACCACAGCAACTGGATTAACTGAGGGTCGCCAATTCCTTTTTTCTTGAGGTCGGTTAGCGCTTGCGTGAGTTGAGACTTGGAAATGAACGAAACAACGAGACACATCCGAAAGTGACTGATCGGGCTCGCAAGCACTTCCGTTATCGCTGAACACGCAGCCGCCACTGACGCACCCTTCTGAAGCCTCTGGATTTGTGTCGTGGTGTTGCCATGCTTGTAGGTCTTTCTCCACTTCTGCTGCTTTCCATTTAGGTCAGCAGGAAGGGGATTGCGGTGAGAAAGGTTCTTCATTGCCTGCCCGATTACATCCTGGAAGTTGGACGCGCTGAGGCTGACGTCCTTGTACTTTGCTGCATAGAACGAGAGAGATGGATTTCCTGGCGTGGTGCATACACCAATCGCGTCCGCCCATTCGTCCCCGAGATCGTCGAATAACAAGAACTGGTCACCCGCCGCAATTCGACGCGTAATGACGCCGAAAATCCCGGAAGTGGGAAATGTTCGCGATTGCTTCGTGAGCGCATTCTCGCCCTTCTCGGTCGTGCATTTAGCTAATTCTGGTACTTCCTGGAACACGGACAAGAATGCATCTAGCTGATTGAGGAGGTTGTTGTCGCGAAAGAGCCCCCCGTGGTATGCGTAATGTGGGTCAGTGAACGTAACGAGAAAATCTTTCGATGTGTTGACCACGTGACTCAACGCTACGGTCTTCTTATTGGCCTTTTCCGCATAATAGCGCCTCAACAACTTGGCGCTTACCGAAAATGATTTCGGGTTCTTGTTAAGCTCCCCAATCGGTTTCTGGCCCTGCTTCCTGATCAGCTGGTATTTACAGTTGTCGAGAACAACTTCGATTGGCTGGCGAGCGAACTCCAATACGCTCCTAAACTTTTTCTTGTCGACGGGAAGCAGTTGACCAGCTGCGTTCCTTTTCAGAATCCGCAGGTAAGTGCCGTCGTCAAGCCCATCAAGCAGTGTGTTAAGCGGAAAGATAATTCCGCTTGGCTCAACCCCGGCCGGAAGGCTACTCAGCTTCACGGCTGAGGCAAAGTGATCCATAAATCCGGTTGCCGGTTTCGCTCGCGCACTTTCTTTTTCGACGGCGATTGCGTATGCCAATAGCGCGTCCAGAGGGCAACGGACATCGCGCTGGCTCACCCGCCCTGTGGTCGGCGACACATTGTGAGTGTTGTTCCCAGAGTTGATTTGAAACCCCGTCGGGATCGCTCGATTTGCTCCCGTCAAGGGCATGGCCCGAGACAGGTCTGGTGATGAATGTGTGCTGGCATGGATGCCATCCTGCGATATGGTCATCATTCGCGTCGCGATTCGCTCGTACTTGGCATTGCTGCCCATGAACATCCGAGTTGAGTCGGCGTAGTCAATTGGGGCGCCAGCGTCTTCGAGATCAGACTCAAGGAAATGGGCGTGGCTCTTGAAAACGGCAATCGTCTGCGGCAATTCGCAAATCAGAAGATAGCCATACACAACGTTTTCTAAATCGGAACCTTGCAGAAATGGAGGCTCATACTTTTCGCGAAAGAGCAGGAACGAGTAACTGACGGTCTTTCCGGCTACTTGTATCGATTTGTTGATCGGTCCTGATTGTATCGCCCGCCCTGTGGCGCTCTTCATTGCCGACTCGAAGATTCGCTTCACGTGCGCCTTCGAGAGCGGCTTGAGTTTACGAAAGAAGTAGGCGCTCTTTTGCGTTTGAAGCTTGTTATGGTGGTTCTTCGTCTTAGCCATGACTTGACTCTGGCCCTGTGCGCGGAATCCCAAACGTGAAAAAACTCGCCTGCGAGTTGCTCGACATGCCAGTCCTTTTGCTGAACATTTCTCGCAAAAAGTGCCGGATTGGCGTAGCCCGTCGCCGTTTTCGCACCCGAGTTGAAATGGCAGAGCCTGCCAAATCGAGGCGAATTCCAAATTTGTCTCAAGGATGGGCAATCTGCATGCCAACGCCGAAAATGAACACCAAATGCTGAATTTTGGCTACGGTGGCTGCCTCAATGGGTAGTTCTATTTTTGTCATTCTGGCAGAATTACGACACTGCTTGCATGAAATGGCAGTCGCATACTTGCCGGAGGGCGCGCACGCCATCTGAAAGATCTTGCCGAGCAACTTTGCCTCAGCAACTTCCGGATCGGCCAATCAACAGCGATGCCTCATTTGACCCTCGATTCAGGCTTCCCTTCTGACGGATACCGCGGACGGGATTCCTCGGACGTCTGGCAGAAGTTGAGCCTCCGAGGGATCCGGCAAGTTTGCCGAATTAATGTCGTGGCAGGAGCAGGAACGGCACTTCTGGGCGGCCTTCCGCGCCTGAACCCAATCAAGCGCTTTCGCCCTCGTAGCCTGGGAAATAGAGAGGATTGGCCTGTTTGGCACGGCTTTTGAGCCCCGCCACTCTCTCCATTGATGGCGCGTCAAATCGGAGAGCGCCCTGAATGGTCGAAAATGACGCGAATTTGGCCTCATTTTTGGTGAAAAGGAAACTTGAAGCTCCAAAGCGGCGAGAAATTGAGTTAGGAGAGAAAGGAAGACCGTCCCCGGCAGGACTCGAACCTGCAA
>CAYXEY010000383.1:0-5510 GCA_964464105.1 uncultured Planctomycetaceae bacterium | reverse complement strand
CCTTAATATGATGATTGCACTTCTCTGACTGGGCGGTCTGGTGCGAGGCGCCCAGCTCAAGGATGTTGTTGTTGTGCTGTCCAAACTTGTCGCTGCTCTTGTTCAGATAGTTGAAGAGCAGAAGGGTCTTCTCGTTGATCTCGTAGTCGAAGCCCGGACCCCAGCCCCACTGCACATCGCGCCGCTCAGAATCCACCCAATCCGATGATCCACCGTTGGCGGAGCGAATATAGCCCTGGAAATGGGCTCGCCAGTTGCCGCCCAGCGATTTGGTGATGATGCTGCCGGCAGTGACGTCTGTACCGCGTGATCCTTCACCAGTTGGGAACCGGGCGTTGATGTAACTGCCGATGCTGGGGGTGTCCTCGCCCGGGACTTCCTTCAGACAGCGATAGAAGAGGGTGAGTTCCATATCGCCGTTGCCCTGGCGATCGCCGTCGCCGATGCTCGGCTCAAGCACACCAAGCTCGACGAAGAAGTCGTTGGTGACACCGTACCGAACGCTCTGCTCCATGAAGAACAGGTCGTCGCGTCCGTTGGAGCGGGTCTCCCAGAACATTTCGGCTTCGACTTCCCATTCACCCTTTACGGTGTTCGGGTTGGCTTCGCGAATATTGAAGAACTCGCTGACCTCGCGATAGAGGTTGTCGAACGGCTCATCGGTGTACGGCGGCAGATGCGCCGACACGCCCTTCGAGGTTTCGCCCATGAGGAGGATCGATGAGTCAATCGACGCTGCGTCGAGGCTCATCGGCTGGGCCACAGCCCCTTCGGACTGGGCTGAGGAGATCGACATCGGGTTGGACGATGTGGTTGCCTGCTTTGCAGGAGCCGCCTGGGCCATTGCCAGCGATGTGCAGGACACCAGGACCAAGCCGGCCATCATGTGACTACGAACGACGTACGATTTCATTTTTCGCTCCTACGCTGCCCATGCTCGTGTGAGCATTCGTTGACTCAACTGCTCCACTCGCCGTAGTGCCGCGCCTGGCCGTTCGGCGGTTTGAATGGTTACTGTAATGACACTTGTGCGGTCTGCAAGGGAAAAACGCCCTAAAATCACGTCAATCTCTCATCGGCCGCAAAAGACGCCCGGTCTAGTCGTAGTCCTGCCATTACGCTCGTGAGCGTTGTCTTGTTATCGGCACAAGCTGCCAGTGATATGTCGGGGGATCGATCGGATTCTCGGAAATCGGCAATGGCAAGGTGGGTGCCATTGCGCAATTATTGCGCCCGGGGCACGCTGGGAAGGCTAGGTAATGGGCCTTGGGACTGACCTTTCAATAATGCGAAACGGCTGTAAAGGGAGATTCGACTATGCCAGTCCATGTGCAGCTTGACCGGTTTTGAGTCTTGCCTGAAGAAAAGAACTACGGCGTGCGGCAGAGTTCTGGGCTCCCAGCTTCGGCCGCAGATTGCGTTTTGCCGGTGGATGAATCAGTCTGTCAGGGAACCAGCAGCCGCACGAACGCCTGCACGTCGAGACCGTTGCTGGAACCATCGCAATTGACGTCGGCGGCTGCGACGTGTGCGGGAATGGCATCGACGCCGGTTAGAACGTCTACGAAGTCGTCCACGTCGTCCACGTTGGTGGCGCCGCTGACATTGATATCGCCGGACCCGCAGGCGGGAACAAAGGCGATGAACGCGGGGCCAGTCAAACCGCCGCTGCCCGGGACGACGAATGAATCGATGAAGGCTCCGGTCGTTCCGCTGTAACGGAGCACATTCGCGCCGGTGTTGTTGCTGACGTAAAGATTGCCGTCTGGGCCGAATGCAACGTCGACTGTGGTCCCAAGATCCCCTGAGCCAGGGGCTACGAATGCGCCCATGGAAGCACCCGTCGTGCCATTGAACCGCAGCACACTGTTGCCCGATCCGTTGGCGACGTAAAGGTCTCCATCAGGTCCAAAGGCCAATCCATATGGCGAGGCCATGGCAGGATCGGTCGCGAATACATCGATAAAGTCGCCGGTGGCGCCGGAATACCTCAGGATCTGGTTTGTGGAAAAACTGCTCACATACAGATTGCCGTCCGGGCCGAAGACCAAGCCGAACGCGCCACTCAAGGAGCCGCCTGTGGTGAAGGGCCCCAGTGCTGCGCCGGTCGTTCCGTTGTATCGATGGACACGGGTGCCCGATCCTCCCACATAGAGATTGCCGTCGGGTCCGAACTTAATGGCCTGGGGAAAGGTAATTCCGCCGCCTGTTGCGAAGGCACCCAGCGACGCCCCTGAGCTTGGGTTGTAGCGAATCACTGAGTTGGTCAGCGAGCTGGCAACGAAGATACGCCCGTCCGGCCCGCGGACGATACCGGTGGGCCAGGAAAGCCCGCCGGAACCCGGCGACACAAACACGCCCTTGGATGCACCGGTCTGGCCGTCGTATCGAAAAACTGAACTTGTATTAATGCTACAGACCAGCAGGTCGGTCAATGCCTGGGCGGTGGAAACCACGGCCAGGGTGACCGCACACGCGAGGGCGAGGTGCCGGACAAAAAAACGGCGACCCGGGCAAAGCCGCCCAGGTCGCGTGGTGATTGATTTGATTCTGCTTGGCATTTCAGCGCTTGGTTACAAGGAAACTAATCAACGAACACGTCGTCGGCGAACCAGGGCCAGCGAACCCATGGCGAGCAACGCCATTGTGGCCGGCTCAGGCACGATGGTGATCTGGGCCGAACCCAATGCACCCGTTACAGGCACTCCGGCCTGATCGCCATGAACAATAATCGACTCGGTGAACATTCCCGCGGATGCAGGGATGGTCAAGAGCGTTCCGGGTGTCAGCGCCAACGCCGTGAAATTGAAAGTCGCCACGAGAAGGCCACCTGGAGTGGCAATCGCGGGGTTCCCGGGCATCCCCAAGGCACGATAGAAGGCATCGCCGTCGTTGGTGGTGGTGCCGAATGCCGGACAGAACGGGTCAGCGTTCAGCTGGTCTAGACCGCAATCATCCGGCAGACTCGAGTTCTGCCAGCCGTACGGGCTGTCGTTGGTGATGCTGATCAAGTCGAGATAGGTCGAATCCCAATCAAGAATGGCATTCACCGAAGACATTGACTGCGTCGGCGTGTCGGAAACGGCGTACAGGCCGATGCTGAAATTGTTTCCAACATTCACGATTTGCGGCGTGACTCGCCATTCGAGATTGACCGCGGCGTTTGCAATGCTTGCTAGCGGAGCAAATGCCAAGGCTGCCAAGGCCAGCATCCGACCGTGATTAAGGTTCTTCCGCATCTTTCCACTCCTTGAGAAATATGACGACCAATAATCAATGATTTTGCCAGAAATCCGTGCGATTTGCAAGGCAAACCGCACGAATTTCCGACAAGTTTTCGTTGAGATTTTTCGGGCCGCGACACCATTGTCGCGACCCGCTTCACCCTGTTTTTACGGGACAGGGATTGCACCTGTGCCCAAGTTCTGGTTCTGACTGGGTTTGAGCGAACCGCCGGCGGGCGCGGTTCCTCCGGCTGTGCTAGGTCGCACACCCTGGTCCCAGAGAGCCTTGTCAGCCAGGTCGAAGACTCCGTCCTGATTCAGGTCCATCACCGCCAGGCTTGAAAGGCCGCGATCGGCGAGCTCCCCGATGGTGATCGAGGTGACCGGCTGTTCATCCGCACGACCGCGCGACCTGTCACCATTGTTTGTCGCTACGACGGAGTTCGGATCGCCGTTGCAATTCGGCTCGCGAACCATGAGGAAGTTGTTGGCGATGAAGCTGTAATCGAGACTGTTGACTACACCATTGCCGGTGATGTCGGCATGCAGGAAGCCCGGCGGGTTCTGACCGCAGACCGTGTTTGCGCCGCCGGGGGCGAGCGTCAGGTCCTGCGTCGTGTAGATGCCGAAGTCCAGAATGTCGATGAACTTCGAATCATCCAGGTTGCCGCCGATGAGGGCCTTTACCCCGGTGAAGCTCGGAGCATAGGCCGGGCCCACCACCGGGATCGGACTGATCGTGCGCCGCAACGTGTGCAGTCGGTCGCGGGCGGTGATGCAGTCGTAGCCGGTCGGCTGGCACGGAACCAGGAAGGTGGCCGTGCCCAGCTTGGGCGCCGGGAAGTTGCCGCTGAACGACATGTTCACGCATGTGGTATGCAGCGGGGCCAGCATGTTGACGCCCGTATTCCACAGGGCGAAGGTGATGGCGCGGTTGAATGTGCCGTTGGCCATGGCACCGCCGCCGAGTTCAACCTCGGCGGAGATTTCCACCATGCCGTCGTTGATGACGTTGAAGGTGCAGGTCGAGGAATTGCCGCACTCGTCAGTGGCGGTGACCAGCACCGGCGTACTCCCCGGGCCGAAGGTCGACCCGCTCGGCGGGTTGAAGGTAATGGTGGGATTGGCCGTGCCGTTGTCAGACGCGGCGGCCGCATAGGTCACCGGGGCCGAGCTGCAGCTGCCAGGATCCGCGTGCACCGAAATGTCGGTCGGGCACGTCGTGATGACCGGGGCCGTGTTATCCAACCGGGTCGCTCCGAGGTTGACCGGGTTGATGTTCACCTGAAGGCCCAGCGAGTTGCTGAGCTTGTTCACGGCGCCATTCGGCCCGGACGCACGCCAGGTCACCAGGTTGGGAGTGAACGTACAGACATTCTGCAGGATGTTGAAGGTGAGGCGGGCCATGACCGTGTTGGCCGAGGTGCCCGTTCCGCCTTCGTCGTCGATACCCACTGCGTAATTGATCTCGCCTGCAGGTTCATTCACGATCTCATACACCTCGGTGATAAACGGAGCATCACCGGGATCGGCAGATACGAAGTCGAGGACCAGATTGTCGTAGGCAAGGAAGAACTGGCCGCCGACCACCACGGAGGTCGAGCTGGTCATCAGCACGTCGACCACGAGTTGATTGGTATTGACGCACGGCGGCGAGACCAGCGATACGGTGGCGTTCCCGTTGACCTCCAGATAGGCAGGTTCGCTGGTGATCGAACCGCAAACGTTCGTCACGACAACTGTATATGAACCGGAATCTTCACGAACGGTCGCGCTGATGTTCAGCGTTGCCGAAGTGGCACCGGAAATAGTCCCACCATCAACGAGCGGAACGCCCTCGTGGTACCACTGGTATGACAATCCGACACCTGACGCGCCCACCGTGAAGCTGAAGGGTGCGCCATATGGGACTGCGCCGCCGGCGGGCTGCGTCACGATGGTAGGCGGCGGGTTGATTGTCAGGGTCACTGCGGTGCTGGTCTGAGAGCAAAGTCCGCTGGTGATTACGACGTCATAACTGCCGACATCTCCTGCACCGACGGGGTTGATCGTAAGGGTAGCAGTGTCTGCCCCAGAGATGTTGCCACCGTTGAAGAGCGGGATTCCGCCCTTGCGCCATTGATAGGTCAGATTCGCACCGCTGGCCACCACGCTGATGGAGGCCGAGCCACCATCACAGGGCGACACATTAACGGGTTGCTGCGAGATGGCCGGACAGGGAGACGAGGTGGCCGTCAGTGACCACGATTGGAGCATGCCAGTGTCGCCGCCTGCATCGTCCCAAAC
>CAYXEY010000382.1:0-5522 GCA_964464105.1 uncultured Planctomycetaceae bacterium | reverse complement strand
CCCACTGGGTTTCGGACGGAGC
This sequence comes from uncultured Planctomycetaceae bacterium, assembly GCA_964464105.1. Classification (GTDB taxonomy): domain Bacteria; phylum Planctomycetota; class Phycisphaerae; order UBA1845; family UTPLA1; genus CAYXEY01. Next base: position 5,500 of record CAYXEY010000382.1, on the reverse strand, counting down.
GGTGATGGTGACGGGCGAGGCCAGCAGGGCTTCAGCGTTAATGATCTTGATCGGAAACTGGCTGGTTGGGATGTCGTAGCTCTGTGCGCACCATTCGCCTTCGAGCATGCCGCCCTGCGCGGCGACGGTCGTTCCGTTCTCCCACAGTGCGGTCGAGTGTGAGAGGGTCTCGCTGGGGCAACCGCCATGCGGCGCGGGCGAATCACTCGGGTTTCCGCGCACAGTGAACACTTGTGTCTGAATGTTGGCGATGGTTGAGGGCACTTCGACGAAGCGGGTGCCGACGGTTTGCACTCGTGCGCCGGTCGCGTCGTCTGCCAGGGCAGCCGCTCCCGGGCCGAGGCTGACAATCAGCATGGCCACGACAGTGACGGTGAGGGACCGAAGGGTCCGCGCAGAACGAACCACGGGGGAATGCATGCACATCATGAGTTATTCCTCAACTCCAACCTCAGCGTCGAATCGCGCTCGCTCGAATACTCCAAGGACACCTAACCCGAACATGCGCGTGGATTTAGCGCCCCTGGATTCGTCCTGAGAGAAGCCGTTCGCCCAGTCGGCCGCGGGCGAACTTCTCCATTGATTCATTGTTCCAGAGAAGGTGAGCCGGATCAAGGATTATGAGGCGAAAACGGACGGAATTCGCGGTCCGTCCGTCGGCCGTAAACCGTGAACTTGATTGGATTTGTCGATTGGCGGGGTCGTCCGTGTGGTATCGCCCAAATCAGAAGATGCCTGCGCCAAATCCATCATCGTCGTCGGCCACCACTGGCTGGGGCTGGCGTGGAGGGGGTCGGTTGGTCGGCGGGCCGGCGGCAGCGGGGATGTGGGGCGACGGCTGCTCGGAAAACGCAAGTCCGCGGCTGTCGCGTGAGGCCTCAATGAACTCATCAAACTCCGGCCCGGCGAACTCGATGTTGGCATCGGGGCCGGGTTCGTATCCCGGGCTGCCGGACTTCTCCACTTCGGCATGAAACGCCTCGACTACGGCGGCCTGGATGGCGTCGCGGCATTCGGCGTTGATCGGATGGGCGATATCAGCGTGAAGCTTGATGCGTCCCTGCTCATCGCGCGGGGCGCGGTTCTCGTTCAACTTGCCGCCGCAGTGATTGCAAAAGCGGGCACGAAGATGATTCTTGGTAGCGCAGCGCGGGCAGCGGTCGGCCAACTTGCGCGAGGGCATGGCCAGAAAAATGCCGGTCGGACCTTCGATAACCTTCAGATCGCGGACCACGAATCCGCCATCGAGCGTAATGGTGCAGAAGGCCTTCACCCGCTCGGTGGGGCCGCCCACCAGATTGATTCGGATCTCGGTGATTTCCATCGCGCCCTCTCTCTCAGAGGAATTGCATCATGCCGTCTTCGCCAGGTAAACCCACAGCGGATCGTCAAAACACTCCTTGACGACCACGCTCCATGCCTGGGCTTCCCGCTCCGTGTCGAACACACTAAAAAGACAACTGCCGCTACCCGTCATGCGCACCGGCACGCGACCGCGGCTTTGAACGTCGGCGCGGAGCTGTGCGAGCTGGGGTTTCAGCCCGAAGGCCGCTGGCTCCAGGTCGTTGAATAATAACGGAGCCCATTGCCGGGTACTGCGCTGATGCAATGCGAGGATTTCACAGAGGTCGGCGTGGACGACTTGGTGCGCCATATCGAAGCGTCGATACACGTCCGCAGTCCCCAGATTAAAGAAAGGAATGATCAGCCCAATCCAGCCTTGAAAATCGAATGGGGCGGGCTCGATACGCTCTCCCCGGCCGCGCATGACGGCCGAGGGCGGGCCGAGGAAGAAGGGGACGTCGGAGCCGAGTTCGGCGGCAATTTCAGCCAATCGTTCGTCGGGCCAGTTGAGTCCCCAGAGTTGGTTCAAACCCCGCAATGTGGCAGCGGCATCGCTGCTGCCTCCGCCCAGACCAGCGCCCGCCGGGATGAACTTGGTGAGTGAAATGTGCGCGGTGCGCGGGCGCTCGGCATGTCGGGCCAACGCAGCCGCGGCCCGCGACACCAGATTTTGTTCATCGTTTGTGACGGCCGGGTCGCGGGAGTTGACCGCCAGGCTCCAATCGTCAGATGCGGCGAAATCGAGGACATCGCACAAGTCGATGCGCACGACCCAGGATTCCAGTTCGTGGAATCCATCGGGTCGCTTGCCGAGGACGGCCAGCGTCAGGTTGATCTTCGCCGGAGCCTTGATGCGGATGGTCGAGCGAGCGGACACGTGTGACCTCTCGGCGCGATCGGCTCCTTAAATCCAATTGCGATCGCGCAGGGCGGTCTGCAATTCGTCCAGAGCGACCAATTCAGCGCCGGTGCGCATGTCGCACTTGCAACTGCCCACGGCAGCCCGCATGCGATTCCATGCATCTTCCAGCTTGTTGTCGACGCTCTTGAGTACTTCGTCCTTCGTGGTCATGGCGCCGCTCTTGGAGACGTGCCACTCGACGTAAGAAGCCGAAACGCCGCCGGCATTGGCCAGAATGTCCGGCACGATGGGCATGCCGCGTTCGCGCAACATGTGATCCGCCGCGGGCGTCAGCGGGCCGTTGGCGCCTTCGACGATCACCTTGGCCTGCACCCAGCGGGCGTTCTGTTCGTGGATCACGTCTTCGGCAGCAGCCGGGATGAGCATATCGACCGGCAGCTTGAGCAGGTCGTCATTGCTGATTTTCGTGCCGGGGAAGCCTTCGATGAACCGGGCCTCTTTCACATGACGCATCAAGCGCGGCACGTCGAAGCCCTGCGGGTTGTGGAGCCCGCCGGTCACGTCGCTGACTGCGACCACCTTGAACCCCATTTCGTGGCAGTACATCGCGGTAAACGAACCGACGTTGCCAAAGCCCTGTATCGCGACGGTGAGATCGCTGGGCGACTGCTTGAGCACCTGCTCGGCGGCCAGCCGCGTGATTGTCGCCACGCCGCGACCCGTTGCTTCCAATCGACCGGGCAGACCACCCACGCCGATCGGCTTGCCGGTCACGCATTCGGGGATGTGCATCTCACCGAAGATGACAGCCATGTCAGTCGGACCGCTGTTCATGTCGGGCGCGGGGACGTAAACGCCCTTTTCCAGATCGCGGCGCATCTGTCCGACCCATTGTTTGACGAATGCAGCCTTGATGAAGCTGGTGAGAGGCGAGGGGTCAATGCGAATGCCGCTCTTGCCACCGCCAAAGGGAATCTTCACCAGGGCGGTCTTCCAGGTCATGAGTTCGGCCAGGCGGCCGACTTCTTCCATCGTGACATTCGGTGCCATGCGGATGCCGCCCTTGGCGGGGCCGCGCACGGTGCAGTGGTACACCACGTAGGACTCGGCCGAGAGGCTCTCAGTTTCGGAGAGCTTCAGCCGAAGCTGAATTTTGGTTTCGCGCTCGGGCACCTGCAGGATGTCCCGCGCGGCATGGTTGTACTTCATGTATTTGGAAAGATGATCGAAATCAACGGCGGACATGGATGGCTCCGTCAGGGTGTCGTACCAAAATCAGCCCGTCCGGAGCCCGTTCAGCGCCGGCGTTGGGACCGTCAGGGCGAGCAATCATACCGCACCGGATGCATGGGGCGAGAGCGGTTCATTCAGGGCGAGTGGAGAGGCCCGATAACGCAAAAACTGCGGTTTTTCGCCGCTTCCGCGCGTGCGAACATTCGAGCGGGCACAATTCGACTCGACACCCTGGGGTTCGCGAGGAGTGGGGCGATCACCGGGCGGTCTTGCGCCGTGCGATTGCGAGACAAGATGCACGCGAGCGCCTGGCCACGAATTGATGAGATCGCGTGCAGATTTCATTAGGATGTTGCAATGAGGGTTCATCGACAGCGTTAGTCCGGCATAGTCCCACCCGTACCCGACCCGGGTAGACGCGCGCAACTAAATCGTTACAGCACACGGAGTTAATGGTCATGACGACTGCTTCCCGCCTCGGCGTCTTCCTATTCAGTGGACTTGGAATACTCGCAAGCCTGCAGCCGGCGGCAGCCCAGGATCTCTACGACACCTCAATCCTGCGCACGATCAACATCACTTTTGTCCAGTCGAATTGGGAGACCCTGCTGCGGAACAACTATGCGTCGCAGACCAATCTGATCGGGACGCTGACGGTCGACGGCATCACCTATCCCAACTGCGGCATTCGCATCCGCGGCAATACGTCGTACACCGCTTTGCCGGCCGCCCCCAATCAGGGGTATCAGAAGTTTTCGCTCAACATCGAAATGGATGCGGTTGACCCGAACCAGGAGCTGCTTGGCTACGGATCACTGAATCTCAACAACGGATTTCACGATCCGACATTCTGCCGCGAGGTTCTGTACAACAATTATGTCGCCCAGTTCATGCCCAACATGCGGGCCAACCATGTGCTGGTAACCATCAACGGGGCCAACTGGGGCGTGTACAACAACATTCAGCAGTTCAACAAGACGATGCTGAGTTCGCACTTCGCAGATACGGCGGGATTGCGGATCAAGTGTGCGAACAATCCGAACGGGCCGGGGCTGCGCTATGTGGGCGCGACTTCGAACCTTTATTCGGGCGCCTATGAGATCAAGGACGCCGGCGGCTTTGCCGATCCGTGGGTTCCCCATATCGCGGTGTGCAATGCCATTACCAATGGCGTCATCACGGGTGGTACGCCAACCCTCGCGGCGTGGCAGACCAATATCGACCCGATCATGGCGGTCGATCCGTCGATCTGGTCGGTCGTCTTCGAGAACATGCTGACCGACGACGACAGTTATGTAAATAAGGGCGCCGATTTCATGACCTATCGGAATCCGACCGATGGGCGCACCTTCCTTTTGCAGACGGACGCGAATGAAACCTACACCGCCAGCACCTGGGCCTTCAACCGCAATTTCACTCAGACGACCAAGCCCTTCATTAATCGCGTGCTGAGTGTCGCCGAACTGCGCCAGAGGTATCTGGCTCATTATCGAACCGCGAAGGCGGATCTCAACTGGGCCTATTTCGAGCCGCTGGCCACGGCGCTGCGCAACCAGATTGACGCGCATGTTCAGGCTGACCCCAAGAAGCTCTATTCCTACGCCAGTTTCACCACCAACTTCACGAGCAGTGTCAATCTCGGCGGGAGTCCGCCGTTCGGCGGCACCGTGCCTGGAATCCAACAGTTTCTCACCGAACGCACGACGTCGCTCAACGCCGTCGCCGAGCTGGTTGCCAATGGGCCGACCATCAGTTCGGTGACGCCCTCGAACGCCACGCCCGATCCCGCCGAAGTGGTGACCATCACCGCGGCCGTTGTGCCCAACGGCAGCGCGATCAACAAGGTCGAACTGTGGTACCGGCCGAACCCGACTGGCGTCTATCAGCGGACGCTGATGACCAACAATGGCAATGGAACTTATTCCGTCGTGCTGCCGGTCGCCGCGGCCGCGGGCCAGCGCGTTCATTATTACGTCGGCGCGGTTTCATCCAACTCCTTCCTGTCGCAGTCGTACCTTCCGAAGCACACCGAGTGGGAGCCGATGACGATTGCCTACACCT
>CAYXEY010000381.1:0-5528 GCA_964464105.1 uncultured Planctomycetaceae bacterium | reverse complement strand
CTGCTGTCGGTGCGATAGAGTGCGGCGATGAAGGCGGCACGATCGTTGGCCAGGGGCAGTTCCAAAAAAGAACATCCCTCTCCGTTCGCACGGGCAGGCAAGCTGCCAGTGGCCCCCCGATCGAATCTACCCGTTGCTCAAATCCGAAAGAAGCTGCTCGCCTGGTATGACGCACATCGACGCGAGCTTCCGTGGCGCGATTGCAGCGATCCTTATCGCGTGTGGCTCAGCGAGATGATGCTGCAGCAGACGCAGGTGGCGACGGTCATTCCGTACTTCGAGCGTTTTACGGCGCGGTGGCCGACGGTGCGTGATCTTGCGGCGGCGTCGCAGGATGATGTGCTGCATGCCTGGGCAGGACTCGGCTACTACGCGCGGGCGCGAAACCTGCACAAAGCGGCACGAATGGTCGTCGAGGATTTCGGAGGCGCGTTTCCGGAGACGGTTGACGAACTCTTGAAGCTGCCGGGCGTGGGGCGATACAGCGCCGGGGCAATCGCGTCGATCGCGTTTGGCAAAAAGGCAGCTGTCGTGGATGGCAACGTGGCCCGCGTATTGGCGCGCCTGTTCGTTATTGAAAACGACGTGCGTGTGGGTGCGGGGCGCGATCACGCGTGGGAGATCGCGGAAACGCTTGTGCCTGAAAGTCGGCCGGGCGATTTCAATCAAGCGTTAATGGAGCTGGGGGCGACGGTATGCCTGCCGGGTGCGAGCGCGCAATGTTTGACATGTCCGCTGCGGAATGAGTGCGGAGCGGCGGCGGCAGGGCGGGCCGCGGAGCTGCCGGTGAGCACGAAGCGGACACAAGTTTTGAATGAGACACACGTCGTTCTGGCAATCGAAATGGAGGGTAAATGGCTCATGGTGCGAAGGCCGGAGGACGGGCTTTGGGGCGGATTGTGGGAATTGCCGAGCGCCCCGACGGCGGCCACGCGGATCATGCAGGGCGTCAACAAGCTGGCGAAACAGATGATGTTGCGAGGATTCATCATAGAAAAGCAGCCGTTCCTACGATTCAAACACCAGTTGACGCATCGATCGATTGAGTTCGTGTGCTTCACAGGCCGTGCCCATGGAGATCGACAACAGTGGAGCGGTGATGCGATTGCCTGTTGGAGGTCATTCGATCGGATTGGCACGATGGGCATATCGCGAGCGATGATGCGGGTTGTGGAGGCGCTTCCATCGAATCGGACTTCCGCGCCGTGCGAATGATACGAGCAGCCATTCAGGCTGCTGGAAAAATACAAAGACAAAATAAATATCGCCGCGTCGAGTCCGGGGGTGTCGCTGCGCTCCACGCCCCGGCTACTAACGACCAGGCCTTCGGCCTGAAGAACGCGTCGCCATGCGTGGGATCAGTTATCGTTGTCGCAATCCCAGCTTGCGCCGGCGGCGATGAGGGCTTCGGGTCGCAAACGGCGAATGACGGGCGGGTGGTCGCGCTCGTCGCCGTAGCAGCGATCGAGCATTGCGTGCCAATCTTCAGGCGTATTGACCGCGAGAAAGGCCTTCTTCACATCGGCATGCGACGGATGCAGCTCGCTGTAGCGCACGCCGAACTTGCGGAGCAGCCGTCCGGCCATTGGTTCGCCGTAATGTTCGACCATGAGGGCGTAATGTCGCTCCAGCGCGCGCCGCTGATCGGCGAGCGCCGGCGGTTCGGGCAATGGCCGACCGGCGACGAGTTCGCGGACTTCGTTGAAGATGAACGGATTGCCGATGGCCCCGCGGGCGATGGAGCAGCCATCGACGCCCGTCTCATTGAGCATGCGCACGCAATCCACGGCGCTGAACAGATCGCCGCTTCCGATGATCGTTCGCTCGCCGGCAAAACGCTTTGCCCGCTCCAGGAATGACCAGCGGCTCGGGCCGATGTAGCGCTGCTTCACGGTTCGCCCGTGCACGGTCACTGCCGCGACGCCGGCGGAGAACGCCGCTTCGAGAATCGCAAAGAAGTTCCGCTCGCTCTCTTCGGTGTCATCCATGCCGCGACGCATCTTGAGCGTGACCGGTTTACGTCCCGCAACCGCGTCGACCACGCGATGAAGGATGTCGATGGCGGTTTCGGGCGTGGAGAGCAGGAATCCGCCGCGACATCGGCCGAGGACTTTCTTCACCGGGCAGCCGAAATTGATGTCGATCACGTCGTAGCCGATATCGACCATCTCGTTGGCCGCCTCGGCGAACTGCTCCGGCTCGCTGCCCATGAGCTGTCCGCCGACGGGATGATCAGAAGGGGGGATGGCCAGCATGCGGCGCATCTTCTTGCCACCCTCGTTTACCAGGCGATCGAGCACGACTTCGTTGATCGTATATGGACAGCCGTATTCACGGGCGAGCAGGCGCATGGGGGCGTCGCTGTAGCCTGAGAGGGCGGCCTGCACGAAGGGTGCGTCGAGGGTGATTGGCCCGATGCGGAGCATGAGCGTATTGTAACTCGGATATCAGATGGGATTGGCGATGTGGGCGGTTGCTCGCGTTCGTCACCCTCACCCCAGCCCTCTTCCTCAAGGGAGAGGTGGCCCGAAGGCACCTCACTATGAAATGTGCGCGTTATCACGAGACCGGTTCACCTGATGTCATTCGTTACGAAGACGTTCCCGATCCAGTGCCGGGGGTTGGCGAGCTAGTGCTGAATGTGAAGGCCGCGGCGCTGAATCGGCTGGATGTCTTTTTGCGCGGCGGCAAGGCGGGCATGCCGGGCTTTCGCGTGCCGCACATCGGTGGTTTCGATATCGCCGGTGAGATCGCCTCAGTCGGGCCGGATCAGAATCCCAAGCGCATCGGCGAGGCGGTGGTGGTGAAGGCCCGCGTGAGCGGCCCGCAGAGCAAGGGCCGGCTCGACATCATTGGCACGAGCCGTCCGGGCGGATTTGCGGAAAAGGTGCTGGTGCCGGCGCATTGCGTGACGGCCAAGCCCGCGAAGTACACTTTCGAAGAAGCCGCGGCATTTGGATGCGTGTATCTCACGGCATATTACGGGTTGTTCGAGCATGCGAAGCTGCAGCCCGGTGAGACGGTGCTGGTTCACGCCGGCGGCAGCGGGGCGGGCACGGCGGCAATTCAAGTCGCGAAAGCAGTCGGAGCGACCGTCATCACCACGGTCGGCTCGGATGAAAAAGTACAGAAGGCGAAAGAACTGCTCCGCGCCGATCATGTCGTCAATTATCGAAATGCGGACTTCGGCAAGGTCATTCAAGAGGTGACCGGAGGGCGCGGGGTCGACATTGTGTTCGATCCGGTGTGGGGCGCGACGGCGCCCGTAACGCTGGATCACATTGCATTTCGCGGACGCTGGATCGTGCTCGGCATGGTCGGCGGCTTGGAGGCCTCGATCGACGTGGGCAAGGTGATGTTCAAGGAGATCACCATCCGGGGGATCATCGAGTTTTATGCGGACGATGCGCAAATAGACGGAGCGATGCGACTGGCCCATCGCGACCTGGTGCGGCCCATCGTTTCGAAGGTGTGGCCGCTGGCGGAATTGGCCGCGGCCCATAAGCAGATGGAAACGGGCGACTTCTTTGGGAAAATTGTGGTCCGCCCCTAAAGCGCCGGCTTGGATATCAGACTTTTCAGTCATTACGCGTTGCGGTTCAACGCCGCAACCCCACTTTCTATCATGGTGAGTCCTCGCAAATCAGCCATCCAGAGGGGATCCCAGCAGGATGTGTCCATAAACGCGTGTTCGGACACATGGGCGGCACTTATAAAGAGGGCGTAGCGGGTGCAACCCGTAAAACGCGTGCTGGGAAGCGATTGCAGCCGGATTGGCCTGAAATCGAAGCACGCGGCGGTCGCAGCCGGGCGAATTGACCCAGGAAAAAGGGACTTTCGTAACCCTGAATTTCGAACGGAAGTTCTTGTCAATCGCAAGGTTGCGCCAGCCATTGAATCTTGACTGCGAACGATGGGACGGGTACGATTTGCGACTGGGGAGAGGGATACGCGGACGGCCAAGAATCGACGTGGAACAGCCCAAAGGGCGAGTTCGGCGACGAGGGCCGTTGATGTGTTTTGAAAGAAGCGCCGCGTACCCTCCAGCCCTCACGGTTCGGTTCATCGGGTTGCACATATCCGAGTCGCGACCGACCGTCGAGACCTTCCCTGGTGCAGTTGACCAAAGGCCCGAGCTGAGCCATGCGTCAGCCGTACGCTGGGGAAACATGGCCCGGCTCGACTCAAGACTGAATACCCGGCAATGGTGAACCGGGTGCGGCCACGGAGGCAGGTGTCTCCGGCCGTCGCGAGAGGGTGGGCATGAAGGTGAAGTTGGACCCTCGCGGGAGTTGGAGGAACTCAATGAATCGTCGCCCGGCATCCCACAAGAAGCTCTCGCTGATCTGCCTGCTCACGTGCTTTTGCGGCATGTGGCTCGGAACGACCTGCGCCGGCGGTGGTGGTAACGAACCTCCGCTTAATCCAGACGTGCCCGTGGGCAATCGTCCTCCGCGCGCCACGATTACCGCCGTGACCACGCCATCGAATGACAACTTCGCCGAGCAGGGCGAGCTGGTCACGATCAGCTACACCGCCGATGACGGCGAGAATCAGATTACGCTCCGAATCTTTGCATCCAAGAAGCAGAGCAATGTCACCGTTGCCGACGAGATTCCCATCGCATCGGGCATCTTCCTGGGCCCGACCGAGGGAAGCGGCTCGGTCGTGTGGAACACCACCGGCGTTGCAGTCGGCACCTACTTCATTTTCTGTGAAGTCAATGATGGCGTGAATGCACCGGTGCGCGTTACTGCCGCGAACTCCGTTCAGATTGCGCCGCCCGGCTCGCGGCCGCAGAACTCGCCGCCGCAGTTGATTTTTGCACTGCCCATTTCGAATCTTGGGCTTTCGTCGACTGACGAGGTATCCGTCCTTTACGCTTACACCGATCCGGACGACCCGGTCACGGTCACCCTGCTGCTCGACAAGGATCAGGATCCCACCAATGACGACGTGAACAACCCGGGTGATCCGCTTGACCCCAATTCGAGGATCATCATTCTGCCTTCGAAGCCGCGACTGGCCACCGATCCGACGTTTGATGGTGATCCGCCTCCGCCGGATGATCCAGCCAACCCGCCAACCTCGGCGGACAGCCTGGAAGTGCGAACCAATCCGCGCACCATGCCTAAGACAAATCCCGGCCAGTTCGAGGCCAAGGAATACCGATTCGTCATCGACTTCGCCCAGATTCCGGTGCGCAACGAGCCGTACTACCTGCGCGGAACCATCAAGGACGCCAAGAACACGATTCACCGCTATGCGGCCGGCTCCATCACCATCACTTCGCTCGCTTCGGGCGTGGTGGATGTGGGTCGCGTCGGCTTCGGCATTGCCGGAGCGCGCTGGTCGGGCTTCTCGACTGGTGAGAATCTGGGGTCGAGCTTCATCGGCAACTTCGATCTCGACAACGATACAAATGGCGACTTCATGATTGCCGGCCGATACGCCAGTCCGCGTAACCGGTTCCAGTCGGGCGCTGCCTATCTGATCTTCGGCCGCCGCAAGGCGCCGTTCCCGCCGGA
>CAYXEY010000380.1:0-5537 GCA_964464105.1 uncultured Planctomycetaceae bacterium | reverse complement strand
CGTGCGCATGTGGGGCGCGGATCGCAACTCCATTGAAGCGCTTAAGTCCACGCGCGAGAACCAGCGATACCTTCCCGGCGTGCGCATTCCTGAGCGCGTGTCGTTCACGCATGATCGCGCCCGGGCCTTTGAAGGCGCGGACCTGATCCTGTCGGCGATACCCTGCCAATACATGCGGGCGGTCTGGGAAACGCTGTCCGAGACTTGCCCCGAAGAGATTCCCATCGTCAGCGTTGCCAAGGGCATCGAGAACGAGACACTCCTTCGCCCCACGCAGATATTGAACGATGTCCTCGGCGATCGCAGCGTGGCCTCGCTGAGCGGCCCAAGCGTGGCGGCCGAACTGGCCCGCCATCTGCCTGCGACAGTGGTGGCGGCAAGCGAATCGCCGTGGCTTTCCAGCCTGGTGCAGGAGGCCTTCGCCTCGCAGTGGTTCCGCGTGTATACAAATGACGATCTGGTCGGCGTGGAGATCGCCGGGGCGACGAAGAACATCATTGCCCTGGCGGCCGGCATCCTCGACGGCCTGAAGGCCGGCGACAACGCCAAGGCCGCCCTGCTCACCCGCGGGCTGGTTGAAATCACCCGGCTTGGCGAATCGCTCGGCGCCCGCCGCGAGACCTTTGCCGGACTCGCCGGCCTCGGCGACCTGGTCACGACCTGCGTATCGCCGGTCGGGCGCAATCGCTCGGCGGGCGAGCAGATCGGCAGGGGCAAATCGACGCAGGAAGTTATCGACGCGACGCCCTGGGTCATCGAGGGCATTCCCACGACGAAGAGCGTTCGCCAACTCGCACAGCAGCAGAAGATCGAGATGCCCATCACCGAGGCGGTGCATGGCGTGTTATTTGAAGGTCGCGATGTGCTCTCCACGCTGAGCGAACTCATGGCCCGCAAGCTCAAGGGCGAATCGTGAGCACCGAATCGACCGGCTGGGGCATCCTTGGCTGCGGGCGCGTAGCCGACAAGCGAATCGCGCCGGCGATCAATGCCTCGGGCGCGGCGACCCTCGCAGCAGTATGTTCACGCTCGATCGAAAAGGCGCGTGAATTCGCGACGCGCCACAGCGCTGCTCGCGCGCACGGCAGCCTCGATTCGTTTCTGAGTGATCCAGCCGTTCAAATCGTTTACATCGCCACGCCCAACGCGTGCCATCTCGCCGACGCCCTCGCCTGCCTGAAAGCGGGCAAGCACATCATGGTCGACAAGCCCATGGCCCCGACTGTTCGAGCTGCGCAGGCCATCATCGACGCCGCCCATACAGCCAATCGACGGCTCGGCATCATGCACCAGCAGCGATTCCATCCCGCCAATCGACAGGCTGTCGAACTGATTCGAAACGGCACGCTGGGTCGACTGCTCATGGTCCGCGCCCAGGTCGGCATGTGGTATCCACCTTCGGACAACTGGCGGCTCGACCCGGCGATGGCAGGTGGCGGCGTGCTGATGGACCTGGGTCCGCACGCGCTGGACTTCCTCTGTGAACTGGGCGGGCCGATTCGAAGCGTTCATGCTGAAACGCGCAACCTGGCGCATGCGTACAACGTCGAGGACTTCGTTTGTGCCCGCATCGACTTTGCCTCGGGCGCGGTCGGATTAGTCGATCTGGCCTACTGCTACCACGATTATGGCGGTCGAGTGGAGATTTTCGGCGACAAGGGCTCATTTGTCGTGCGCGGCTCGCTTCAACAGGCCGCGACCTATCAATCCTGGCTGCGTATCGGCGAGCGCTGCGACCCGATGCACGATGCCTCTTATCCCGGCTGCTTTATCGACGGCATCCGCGATTTCACCCATGCGGTCGCGACCGGCCGCAACGCAACGGTCACGCCGGAGCATGCCCTTGAGGTCATGCGCGTAGTTGAAGCGATTGCCACGTCCGCAAATAGACCGCTCCCGTAAGTCCCATCGCGTATTCCTGACCGCCAATTCGAAAATCCGCACAGCGGCATTATCTGTGATTTTGTGCGTCAATTTGTCGAGTTAATGGCGACGTTCAGCTACAATCGGCCCTTCTCGCAACCGAACACGAACAACAGAAGGCCGACCATGCGACCCCGTGGCACATATCTTGAAATCATATTTCTCTGCGCTTTGACTGCTTCCGCCAGTGCCGACCCAGTTTGGGTGACCTGGCCGGAAAACGGGCATGAATACGCAGTTGTATCAGTCCCGGCCGGAATCAGTTGGGCTGATGCCAATGCCGCGGCACAGACCCTGGCCGGCGAATTGGCTTCGATCAACAGCGCCGCGGAGAATGATTTTGTCTTCACCCTGATTGACGACGCACTATTCTGGAAGCCGCACACATCCTTTACGGCAGTCGATTTCAACATCGGCCCCTGGATCGGCGGCTACCAGCCCGCTGGTGCATCCGAGCCGGACGGCGACTGGCTGTGGACGACCAACGAAGGCTTTAACTTTAAGACGTGGCATCCGGGCGAACCGAACGAGGGCCCTGTCCCGGGTGAACTAACCGAGAATCGTGCGTGCTATTGGGTTCGCGGAAGCCTGACCGACCGGGGAAACCAGTGGAACGACTTCCACGACGGTGGTTGCTGGGATGGCGATTGCGTCATTTCATTTGTCGTTGAGCGCGGATGTGTGAGTTCATCCATCACTGGTCCGGCGGCGCAGTCATTGTGCCTGGGCAGCACAGCAAGTTTCACGGTCACGCCGAATGGAGGTGGTTCATTCACATATCAATGGCAAAAGGCCGGGCAGACGCTGACGGATGACGCCCGCATCACGGGAAGCAGTGAGCCTACTCTGATTATCACCGATCTGACGATCTCCGATGCCGGCACCTATGCATGCCTGGTGACAGATCTCTGCGGCCCCGCTCTAAGCCCCGCCGCGGATCTGCTGATTACGTCCATCACAGCCGTCAACGGTCCATCAACGCAAGCCATCTGCATGAATGAGATTGCGACCTTCACAGTCGCTCCCGCCGGCCTCGGTCCGTTCACATTCGCCTGGCGAAAGGACGGACAGCCGCTGGCGGACGATGCGCACGTGTCCGGGAGTACCACCGAGACCTTGTCGATCAACGGAGCGACGGCGTATGACGTGGCGTCTTATTCCTGTTTGATTGCGAACGGCTGTGGGTCCATTCTGAGCGATGCGGCGGAACTCACGATCACCTCAGTGGTAATGGTTGACGGCCCCTTGACTCAAACTGTCTGTTTGGGGGGTACGGCAGTTTTTTTCATCACTACCTCCGAACCCGGTGCCTTTACCTACGCCTGGCAGAAAGGCGGACAAGCACTCGTCGATAATGGGCACGTCACAGGAAGCAATACAACAACTTTGACGATCAACGGCGCGACGGCCACAGACATGGATGACTACGCGTGTCTTGTTACGGGTTCCTGTTTGCCCGTGCTCAGCGCGGCGGCAGACCTCCTGGTCATCCCTGCGGTCAACATTGATGGCCCGTCATCGCAGGCAGTCTGCGCTGCCGGCAATGCCAGTTTCGCCGTAACCGTCACGCCTGTCGGATCCGGACCTCATACGTATGCATGGCAAAAAGCCGGTCAACCCTTAATTGACGACACTCACATCACGGGAGCTAACGAGCCCATCCTGTCAATTACAGGCGTGACATCGGTTGATGTGGCGACGTATGCTTGCCTGATTACAGGCCCCTGCGGATCCATGCTTAGCGACACGGCGGATTTGACGATTATTGCCGGCGTCAGCATGGATGGCCCGTCTTCTCAATCCGTTTGCGCTGGGAGCATTGCCAGCTTCATGGTCGCGGCAACGGGCTCCGGTCCTTTTGGTTATGCGTGGCAGAGAAATGGTCAGCCATTGACGGATGACGCACACTTGACCGGAAGCGCCTCCGACACACTCACGATCAGCAACACGACGGCCTCTGACGGGGCTTCATATGCGTGTCTCGTGACGGGCGTTTGTGGATCGGCACTCAGTGCTTCCGCCGAACTGGTGGTACTGCCCGTCGGCAGTGGTGACGGCGACGCCAGCGGCACGATCGACGGACTCGACATTGCCGGATTCGCTGCCGCTCTGACCGGTGACCCGTCGGCCACGCCGGCCTACTGCGCCTACGACATGAACGGAAATGGTTCTGTGACTCCCGACGACTTGCCGGCCTTCGTCGCCACGTTGTTGGGCGAATAGCGTCGAAGGGTCGGCAACACGGTTTTCCGCCCCTGCCATCGAGTCTGCAAGCCAGTACAATCCTCCCCGGGAAATGTTTCGGGCTGCCCGCATTGACACGCCGCCCCAGACACCACGGGAGATCTACATTCATGAAGTTTTTTCTCGATACCGCCAACCTCAATGAGCTCCGCGCCGGCGCGGATATGGGCATCGTCGACGGGGTCACTACCAACCCAAGCCTCGTGGCCAAGGAGGGGATGGATTTCAAGACGCTGGTCGGAAAAATCTGCGAGATTATTCCCGGCGCGGTGTCGGCCGAGGTCGTCTCGATCAAGGCGCCTGAGATGATCGCCGAGGCCCGCGAGCTGGCCAAGATCGCCGACAACGTGGTCATCAAGCTGCCCACGATTCCCGAAGGCGTGAAGGCCCTGCGAACGTGCGTTGAGGAGGGCATGAAGGTCAACATGACCCTGATCTTCAGCCCCCTGCAGGCCCTCATCGTCGCCAAGGCCGGTGCGACCTACTGCTCCCCCTTCCTCGGGCGGCTCGACGACATCGGCCACGACGGCATGGGGTTGATCGAAGAGATTCGCACTATTTACGACAATTATGGATATCACACCGAGATCCTCGCCGCCAGCCTGCGGCATCCGCTGCACGTGGTGCAGGCGGCCAAGATCGGGGCTGACGTCGGCACCATGCCCTATTCGGTCTTCACTAAGTTGCTGGATCACCCGTTGACCGATGTCGGTCTGGCCCGCTTCCTGGCCGACTGGCAGAAGCTGAAAAAATGATTGCATTCCGTAATCGAATTAATGTCGCATCGATTGATCAAAGCCGGACTGTCCTCAGTCCGGTCTGGGCGGTAAATCGCACGACATTTAAAAGTTCGTTCCGCGCACACCGGCGTGAGGACGCGCCGGCTCTGACCAATTGGCATCGCTGAAAGCTGAAGACCACTTATGAAACTCCGCAAACTTGGCAACACCGGCGTATTGGTCAGCGAACTTTGCCTCGGCACGATGAACTTCGGCCAGCCTGACTGGGGCGTGGACGAGGCAACGAGTCTTGACGTGATGCGCGCATATTTCGAAGCCGGCGGTAACTTCCTCGACACGGCGGATGTCTACACCGGTGGCGTCAGCGAGACGCTGTGTGCCAAGGCCTTGGACGGCCGTCGCGACTCCATCATTGTGGCCACCAAGGGGCACTTCCCGGTCACGGCGCGCTTCGGCGAGCCACCGGCCCATGCGAATGCGCTTGGCTCCTCGCGACGACACCTCACAATGGCGCTCGAAGACAGCCTGCGTCGCCTGAAGACCGACTACATCGATCTCTACCAGGTGCACTGCTGGGACAACGTCACGCCGATTCACGAGACACTTGCGACCCTCGACACTTTTGTGAAG
>CAYXEY010000379.1:0-5569 GCA_964464105.1 uncultured Planctomycetaceae bacterium | reverse complement strand
CGGTCGACTGACTCGCGGCCGTGCGCAGTACTGCAGGCCCCGTCGAGGCGTACGCCCCTTCGTCGGAGTAAACGGTGATCTTCGCGGCGGTCAGCGTGCCATCGCGCTTCGCGCCCAGCGTGTAATGAATCCGCAGGGCGTGCCGCTTATGCCGCGCCCGCATGGACTCCTCGCGGCTGTAACGCATCGCAATGGTCTTGCCGGGATGCTTCAACGCGGCCAGCCCGAGATAAACTTGCAGACCGAGATCCTCGCGGCCTCCAAAGGCCCCGCCGGTCGCCGGGGTGATGATCCGTACGGATTCAATCGGCAGGCCCAGCGCCAGCGCGACCAGCCGCCGCTCCTCATGCGCCCACTGGCCGGACACATGAATGGTGAGCAATTGGTCACGCCAGTACGCGATGCCTGCCTCAATGTCGAGAAATGCGTGATCAACGGTCTGCGTTTGAAAGGTCTCGCTGACAACGACATCGGACGCGGCCAGCGCCGCATCGACGTCACCCTTGCGAATCCGCTTGCCACCCATGATGTTGCCCTTGGGGTGCAATTTCGGCGCACCGTTGGCGAGCGCGTCGTCCATGTCACCGACGACGGGCAGCTTCTCATACTCCGCCTTGACCGCCCTCCGCCCCAGCTTTGCCACACGCTCGGTCTGAGCGACCACGAGCGCGATGGCATCCCCGCGATAGAGAATCTTGTCTTCGACCAGCACGGGGTGATCGCGATGAATCAGCCCCTGCCGATTGGTCGCGCCCGGCGGCATGTCCTCCGCGGTGTAGACCGCGAGCACACCGTCGATCTTGAGCGCGGCGGTTGAATCGACGCTCAACAAATGGCCATGCGGTATCTCGGACCGGACAATCGTGGCAAACAGGTCGGCGCGATTGAAAAACAGATCAGCCCCATACAGCGCCGCGCCAGTCACTTTCTCAACGCCGTCAATCCGCCGCTCGCTGCGCCCCACTGGTCCGTGTGGAGACTCTCTGTAAGGCGTCGTCGATGGCTCGACGAGCGGTTTTCCCGGAGCTGAGGCGACATCCGGAACGGACTGGAGAACATGAGCGTGAGATTGCATCACCGACACCGTGTCTAATTGCGCTATTCGCTCTTCGCCATTCGCCATTCTCTTGCCGCCGCACGAATCGCCTCACATATCGCCGCATACCCCGTGCAGCGACAGATGTTGCCCTCCATGCCCTCGAAAAAGGCCTGCTCCGACGGATTCGGATCGGCATCGAGCATTACTTTGGCTGCCATGATCAGGCCGGGCGTGCAATAGCCGCATTGCGCCGCGCCGCTGGCGAGGAACTTGTCCTGCAACACGTGCAGCTTGTCGCCGTTGGCCAATCCTTCAATCGTCTCCACGCGACGGCCCTGAGTCTGGGCCGCCAGCACGAGGCAACTGTTCACCGCCTGTCCGTCGAGGATGACCGTGCACGAGCCACACTCGCCTTCGAGACACGAGCCCTTTGTGCCGGTCAGCCCGATGTCGTCTCGCAGAAAATCAAGCAGCGTGCGATCGAGATCGACCGACTGATCGATCGCGCGGCCGTTGACCGTGCATGCCAGCCTGATTTGCTCGACGCGCTCATTGTTCAAGGGCGAAGCTCCTTGAGCAGGCGTCGAGTAATGACGCCGACCATCGATCGACGATAAGTGGCCGATGCGCGATGATCGTCGATTGGGGCGACGTCCTTCATCGCCGCCTGGGCCGCCGCATCGATCGCGCCATCGCCCCAGCCGTCGCGTTCGATGATCGCCTCCGCGGACTTCGCACGAATGACTGTTGGAGCGACACAGCCGTAGGCCAGTCGCACTGAACCTGTTGGTGAAACACCCGCCGCCCCGCACACCAGGCTGATATTGATCGATCCGCGCTTGCCGATCTTCTGCCACGCCGTCCGCCAATCGGCGGGAATGCGCACACAGGTAATCAATTCATCTGCCAGCAATGCTGTCTTTCGGAAGCCCATGAAATAGTCGGCAATCGGAATCGATCGAGCCCCGCGCGTGGCATGCGACAAATCGACAACCGCATCATTCGCCAGCAGCGCCACGCATCCATCCCCCGCCGGCGAGGCCGTGCCCAGGTTGCCCGCGATGGTTCCCCGGTTGCGAATCGCCGGACCGCCGATGGTCATGGCTGCCTTCGCCATCGCCGCGATCGGCAGCTTGGAAATGCCGGCAAACGTCGCCCCGCCGCCCAGTTTCCAATGGCCATTCTCTCGTTGAATGTTCGAAAATGCGTCCACGCGGCTCAGATCGAGCAAGTTGCGAAAGTGAATGGCCTCGCGATTGAGGGCCACCATGAGGTCGGTCCCGCCATTGAGGACGGTCGCATCGGCGGCATATTTCGCCCGCAGTTCCAGGGCTTCGGCCTGATCGCGCGGTTGGAAGAACATGAAACGCCCCGGCCCGCGCCACATGGTCCACGGGTTAGCGCATCATAATCTCATGTTGCGCTGGCTCAAATCTTAGCAAGATGCGACAAGCGCACGCGTCACGTAAGATTGTCGCATGGCCACGCGGAATAAACCATCTGACGAAACCCCAGGGCTGAGCGCAGCCGGACTGCGCTTCGCCATCATTACTAGTCGATTCAATGAAGACATCACTCGCCCCATGCACGACGCGGCCCGGGCGGTTTTGCTTAAACACGGCGCGGCGGCCATCACCGAGCATTGGGTGCCCGGCGGATGGGAGTTGCCCTACGCCGCCCAGTTGCTGGCGAAGTCTGGCCAGGTCGATGCCATTGTCGCGCTGGGTTGTGTCATCCGCGGCGAGACGACACATCACGAACACATCGGACGCGAGGCGTCGTCCGGCCTGATGCGGGTCAGCCTTGACCTCAACATTCCCATCGGCCTGGGCGTGCTGACAACCGATTCGCACGAGCAGGCCCGCGAGCGCGCCGGTGGCCAGCATGGCAACAAGGGCGAGGACGCCGCGCTGGCCACCATCGAGATGGCCATGCTCCGCGCTCAAATGGGCACGCGCGAAGTTCGCACCCACCGCACGCAACCCCGCCGCGGCAGACGCCGCTGACGCCGCACGCGGCACAAACCCGCGCCCTCCGATACAATCCTCCCGATGATGAACGACCGCCGCCATGCCCGATCGCTCGCCATGCAGGCCCTATGTCAGGCCGAAGTCTTGCGCGAAGCATTCTTGAGTCAGCTCGTGGAGTTCTTGCGGGACGAGTCTCCGCCCGACCAAGTCGAGCGATACGCCAAGAAGCTCGCCACCGAATCGTGGGAGCATCTGGAGCAGATCGATCAGCACATTCAGGCAGCGTCAGAGAACTGGAAGCTCGCGCGCATGGCCCCGGTCGATCGCAACATCCTGCGCGTGGCGATGTGCGAGTTGCTGCATCACCCCGAGACTCCGCCCAGCGTGGTGATCGACGAGGCCGTCGAACTCGGCAAGCTTTACGGCACGGCCGAGTCGGGTGCATTCATCAACGGCGTGCTCGATGCCGCCTACAAGTCGCTCTCGTCCGTCGGCTCAACAACTGAACCCGCGAGCACAACAAACTAGTCACCGGTCACTAACCACTAGCCACTCATTCCCCCATGGGCCTCTTCGACAAACTCAAATCCGCACTAACCAAGACCCGCGACAAGGTCGTCGGCAGCTTCAAGACTGTTCTGGCCATCGGCCGCAAGATTGATGACGAACTGCTCGATCAGGTGCACGACACCATGATCCAGGACGACTTCGGTCCGGCCACGGCAAAGAAGCTGATTGACGATGTCCGCGCGGCCTGGAAGCGCGGCGAGATCAGCGAGAGCGGCGATATTGTTGTCTTTCTCAAGAAGGCCATCATCGCCAAATGGCCCGATGACGTTCGCAGCCTGGCGCAGGCTCCGAGCGGGCCGACGGTTGTGCTGGTCGCGGGCATCAACGGCTCCGGCAAGACGACGAGCGTCGCCAAGCTGGCCAATCACCTGAAGAAACAGGGTAAAAAGGTCGTCCTCGCGGCCTGCGACACCTTTCGCGCCGCCGCCGTGCTGCAACTGACGCAGTGGGCCGAGCGGTGCGGCGTGGACATCGTCAAGCATTCGCAGGACGCCGACCCCGGCGCGGTCGCCTACGACGCCTGCGAGGCCGCCATCGCCCGCAAGGCGGACGTCCTGCTGATCGACACGGCCGGACGCCTGCACACGCAGGACAACCTGATGCGCGAGCTGAACAAGATCCAGCGCGTGGTGGAAAAGAAAATCCCCGGCGCACCGCATGAAGTGCTGCTGGTGCTGGACGCGACGATCGGACAGAACGCGGTCAACCAGGCGCGGTCATTCGGCGAGCACGTCAAAGTGAGCGGCATCATCCTCGCCAAGCTCGACGGCAGCGCCAAGGGCGGTATCGTGGTCGGCATCCGCGAACAGCTCAACGTGCCCGTTAAGTTCGTAGGACTCGGCGAGAAAATAGACGATCTGGAGCCGTTCGACCCGGAGACGTTCGTGAACGCCCTCTTCGCCGAAGAGCCAGCTGCAACTGCATGAGAGACGGTAGTTGAACGGGGTGCCACTGGCTGCTCGTCAGCCAGTGCGAACGTGAGAATCTCTGCCGTTCGAAATGACTTTGTGATTGTAAGCCCGCTCCCGCTGCCGCACTGGCAGACAAGCTGCCAGTGGCACACTTGCACACCAGCTCGTCTATTGGCCGCCTCACCATTCCAGCGTTCGTCGCCAGATTGATCCGAGTTCAACGCCATTGATCTGACTTCGTGGATCATCGTGGGAGCGGGTCACGCCAAAATCGACAGCACCCAGGCTATGCATCGATGCGTCAGCCTCTACTCCTCCGCGATCGGTCAATTCGATCAGATAGGTTGCGGGACGCGATGCAACGGTGAGGGAACTTCCGATGCCGTCGCGCAATTCTATGCCGAGCCGCCCGCCGATTGCCATTTCTGCCGCGGCAACCAGCACACCGCCGTCACTGACGTCGTGAACCGCCGATACCCATTGCTGCTGAATCGCGTTTGCAACGAACTGGTGAATCGCCAGCACGTCGGCCAATCGGAAGGTTGCATCAGTGTGAGAAATCGGCCACGCGTGGTGGCCACCCACGAGCACGATCCGCGAGCCGGCGCGCTTGAGGTCCGACGTGACACATCGACGCACGTCCTCAACCAGCGAGACCGCGGTGATGAGCAGGGTGCCGGGGATGGAGAGTCGCCCGCCGCGAACCGCATTCACACCATCGCCGCCGTATCGGTCGATCATTCCTCTCACCGCGGCGATGTCGGATTCATCCATTGCAAAGGCGTTGTTGAGCGAATCTTTGCCGCTGATAAATGGCACGCCGTAGGCCAGCGCCGCATCGCGGCAGGCCTGGCACGCTCGAACCAGCGCGCCCAGATTCCGCTCATCGTCGACGCGCGGCCAGCAGAAATTATCAAGGATCGCGGCCTGCGTCGGATCGCCACCGACGCAGACGATATTGCGAATAGCCTCGTCGATGCCCGCAACGGCCATCCAGTATGGGTCGATGTCATACAGGTCTGGCGCCATACCGCACCCGATAGCGATGCCGCGATTGGATTCGAGCCGGGGACGGATCA
>CAYXEY010000378.1:0-5597 GCA_964464105.1 uncultured Planctomycetaceae bacterium | reverse complement strand
TGGCCTCGTGATCGCCGAGCAGGCGCTTGAGACTGGCCGCGCGGGAAAGCCCACGAAGTGAATCCGCGATGATGTCTTCGAACGGCAAGCCCTCTTCGTCGGCCAGACGTCGCCAGGCCTCGGTGTGGCGCTCGGCGGTGTCGGCAATGACCCCGTCGACATCGAAGATGATCGCATCGATCGACAACGCCGTGGCCGGTCGCGTGGTAATCAACTCACCGGTGCGAGGCTTGATGATCGCGGGCGAATTGGCGTCGCGCAGGCGGTTCGCGCCGGGGGGAGAAATCATGCTCATGGAATCATCCGTGTTCGAAGGTGCGGCGAGATTCGGACCGCGGCGGGTCTGGGCAGTGCGCCGGCGCTGATGCGGATCGAGGAAAGCCGGTTGGGCGTCATTTGTCGCATCAGACGGTGGCATCCGGGTTTCTATCGGCGACGCGCGAGGTCGGCATGACGTAAACGTGGCGAACTGGCGGTGCGGAAAGGGGAATGCGGAACACGGAACGTTGTCAGTCACCTGTGTTGCGGAGAGCCATCGGCGATTTCTGCGGGGTGCAGATCGAAGGGGCTGCCGAGTCGATTGCGGAAATCACTTCGCCGTGTCCGACAGAATGTCGCCCGTCCGGCGGAGGTAGCTGACCTGGTCGGCATCAAAGAGCGCTGCACCCTCCGCGCGGAGCCGCGGAGCCTGTTCGGACAGGTACCGGTCCAGCGCGGCTCGGGAGGCGAATTCGTACTGGCAGACAAACGTCGCCGTCGGGCCGTCGATGCGGATGAGCCGCCCGCGCGTGGCTCCGGCTGCCACGACGTCAGCCAGGTGTGTGTCGCCCATCCAGCGCACCCAGTCCTCAAGAATGGATCGATCCTGAATCGTCGCGGTCACTTCGTAAAACACAGGCGTCATGATGGCACCCGAGAGGCGATTGCGCAAACATTCGGAATGCGGGTTTCGGCGGCAATTCGTTTCGTTACCGCCGAACAAGACACCCGCCTGCAAACATGGTAATCTGCCGTCCCATGCAACGCGAAACCATGCCCGAGATCGTGACCACCGACGCCGATCTCGCCCGGCTCTGCGATCGCCTGACCCAAGCGGGGCGATTCGCTTTCGACACCGAATTCGTGGCGGAAGAAAGCTACAAGCCCACGGTCTGCCTGATTCAGACCGCGACCGACGATCACTGCGCCCTGATCGACCCGCTGGCCGGTGTCGATGTCGAGCCGTTCTGGCGGCTGGTCGCCGATTCGGCGGTAGAGACCGTCGTGCATGCCGGTAGCGAAGATCTCGCCCTGTGCAAAGTCGCCATCGACCGCCCCGCCGCCAATGTGTTCGACATTCAGATTGCCGGCGGGTTCGTGGGCTGGGGATATCCCATCAGTTTGTCTCGCATTGTTCGCCTGGTGTCGCACACCACGCTGCACAAATCGCAGACGCTTTCCGACTGGCGGCGGAGGCCGCTGACCGATGAGCAAATTCGCTACGGCGCCGAAGATGTTATTCACATCCTGCCGGCCCATCGCATTCTGACCGGCATGCTCGCCCAGCGCGGGCGCATGGCCTGGGTCGAGGAAGAGTGCCGCAAACTCTGCGAAGTCACGCCGCCCGAGGAAGAGGGTCCACAGCGGCTGCGGCGGCTCAAGGGGTCGGGCTCATTGACCCGCCGCGAGCTGGCCATCGCCGATGCGCTTATCGCTGAGCGCGACGTGCTCGCGCGCCAGTATGACCGGCCAGCGCGAACGATCGTGAAGGATCATCTGTTGGTCGAACTGGCCCGCCGCGGCTGGACGGACATCAAGCGGATGCGCAGCCTGCGCGGATTGAACGTGAGCGACGCGGGGCTGAAGCGCATGGCGGCGGCGATCGAAGTCGCGAAAAAGACGCCGCAGGAAGATCTGCCCGAGCCGACCGCGGCAGAGGACGACCCGGTCGAAGATTTGCTGGGCACGCTGGCCTCGGCCGTGGTGAAAGACTATTGCCTGAAGAGTGGCGTGGCGGCGTCGCTAGTGGCCAGCAAATCGGATTTGCGGGCATTGGTCGCGAAGTATGTCCATCCCGATCAGCCGCCGCCGGAGTGCGCTCTCGATGAGGGCTGGCGCAAAGAGGCGATTGGCGACTTACTTCACGACGTCATTGCGGGGAGACGGAGACTTGCAATTCAATCGAATGGATTGAAGATTGAGTAACCGGCAACCACCAAGCGTGCCAAAGGCACCCTACAACAAGCTCACTTCGATGGAGCGTGCGGAGTTGCGGATTTTCGCACCAACTCATGTGAATCCGCGACGAGTCGATCTCGAATCGACTTCGTGCCCAGTTCCGGGTTCTTGCGAATAATCTCGGCGACGTAGAGCCTCGCCCACCACGCAGTGTGTTGAGACAGTTTGTCGAGTTCGCGGACGACCGCAGGATCAACCGCCTTTGCTTCCACGAATCCGAACTGCCGCCGCCACATCAGGTCTGCAACGACGTGCTCGGCCCAGAGAATGGGCTTCATCTCCACCGGGTTACGCATCTGCGACGCCCGCATGAGCGTCAGCAATGCAACGCCCGGATCGCTTTCGAACATATGCATGATAAGCGACGCCTGTGGCTCGCGACCGGCGCGGAAATCCGCTTCAAGGAAGCTGTGATAACTGGAGTAGTCCGGCGGGCGAAGCGCAGACCGGTCTTCGAGTCCGCGCAGCAGACTTCCTGCGGCCCTCCGGATTTCTGCATCAACATCGTCCAGAAGGGGAAGCAACGCGCCGACGATTCCGATCCTGGCGTTGTCCCATTGTTTGAAGACTCGCCCGGCAAGAGCGCTGACCCCTTCATCCTGCCGCTCCTTGGCCAGTCGCCAGACCAACTGAGCCACGAGTCGCCTCGAATCACCGCCGTTGATGCTCATCAATCGCTCAAAGGCGGCTTCACTCGCACCGAGATTTGATGAATTCGAATACTGTGTGATCAGGGACTGGTACGCCTCGTCTCGCTCGGTCCGAGTTGCACCGCCGCGTAGCTCATCGCCTCTGCCAATTGGAATGCACATGAGCATCAGCACAACGAGGAGGCGCCGCATTGGAATCGTCAATTGCTTGCCGCGTATTCGAACATGCGTTGCTTTCATGGCAATTCCCTTTGACGGTGTTTCAGAACCCCGGACGCAAGTAAGGGGTCAAGGCGACTAGGTGACATATACGCACCGTTTCGAGCGGCCCACCACTTGCGTGGTGGGTTCTGTAACAGCTTCTTTGAATCCTATGGCCCGATTCGTTCGACGAAATTCGTCTCGATGTAACTCCGCACCTGCACGAAATCATCCACCTGAAAATGCGTGCACGACGCGCCCCACGGCGTGGTCTCGACATTCAGACCGGTCGGTGCGGGGTTGGAACTCGGCACCGGACCGCCGTCGAGGAGGAAATCTGACAACGTGCCCACCTGGTAGTGATTGGCATGCCAGCCGGTGCTGGGCGGACGTCGCAGTTCCTGATCGACATCAATATCCGAGTCATTTTGAACGGCGTCTACATACGACGTGACCACGATCTCAAAGATGCCAATGCCCGCGCGATTCACATCCAGTCGTTCGGACAAGTCGAAGGTCGAACCGCCGCCGTGGCTGTAGCCGAAGATGGCCACACGATCGACGCCTCGATTCATAATGGCGTCGACGACTTCGGTGTAGGCCGGGCCTGAGCCGTCCGCTGCGACATCGTCCTCATCGTGCACGAACACGTCGTATCCGCGGTTGTAGAGCGCAATGCCGACCACGAAGGTGCCGTTGTTGGCGTCGACCGGCACGGTTGGAACCTGCCCCTCGCCGCCGAGGGACATGACGATGCCGCTGAAGGTGTGGAAGCGGATGGAATCGAGGGCGTAGCTTGCGTCGAGCGGTTCGAGCGAGAGCGTCGCGAAGCCGCGGGCCGCAGCGGCCCATTCGATCCAGATGGTGGTTGTGCCGGCTGCGAGTGCGAGCGCAGGCGTTTTGTCGCTGGTGAAAGTGATTTCAGTGCCGGGGAGTTTCGTGCGTGTTGTCCAAGCCCTTAGAGCAACGTTGTCGCGGCGCAGCGCGACCGGAACCGCGGCCGGCGTCGCGTTCACGATCACTTCGATCAGATCGTCCTCGCCTTGCGTGTCGGCGTCGCCCGGCGCGTTGATGCGAACGCCCGGGCCGGTCAGGTCATTCATCTCGTCGGCGTCCGCGACGGCTGTCTTTGTCATGGGAAAATACCCGGTGCCACGCTGCGGTCGGTGCGCGGTCAAATTGCCGGTCGGACAGACGCCGGCGGTGCAGGCTGTTGATCCGCCTAGCCAGACTCCTCCGCACGACGTTTGCGCGGTAATTACACACGTGGTCGCGGTACAGCAAGCGCCACCAGGTGGCGGCGGCGAGGTGATGCAATCCACGAATCGCTGAATGTCGAGACCATCGACGGTGGAACTTTCAAAGAGATCGCCCGCGCACGGCGAACACCCGGCGCCGCCATTGAGCAGCAAGTCGGCGAAGGGTGCGACGTCGGCAAGATCATGAATGGTATCGCAATTGGTATCACAGGGATCGCAGCCGCCATGGGGATTGGGGCCGTCGGCTTGGAGTGTCGGCGCAGTGAACAGGATTGCAACAATGCAGGTCAGTGCCACGCGGATCATGTCCCGCTTGCGTATGGGACGGTTCCGCACTTGGAAGAACATGGCCGCCAGAGGCCGCGGCCATGCCACCCAGTTTCCGATGATCATTCAGACCATCATAACCAATCGCGACGGATCAATTCGAACATTCGCCTGTCAGCGACGACCGGAAGTTGCAAGTTTCGGCCGTTTTTCAGCCATCCGCTCGATAATGCGGAAATGGGCCTCTTCCACCGGCATGACGCTGAGCCGCTGTCCGCGCTGCAGCACGAGCATGGACGCGAGCGTTTTGTTGGCCTTCAATTCCGCCATTGATATGACGTCGTCGAATTTGCGGACGAACTCAATATCGACACACATCCAGATCGGATCGTATTCGTTCGACTTCGGATCGTAATGATCGTCCTTCGGATCCATCGCGGTCGCATCGGCATGCGGCGCGCTGCACACGCGGGCCACGCCGGCAATGCCCGGTGGCTCGCTGCCGGAATTGTGAAACAGCACGAGGTCGCCGATCTTCATGCCGTCGCGCATGAAGTTCCGCGCCTGGTAATTCCGCACGCCGGTCCAGGCGGTACGCTTGTCGCGCCTCAGGTCGTCGATGGAGTAGCAATCAGGCTCGGATTTGACGAGCCAGAAGCGGTCCGAGGTGGAGTTCTTCTTGGCCATACGGGCGAATCGTATCCTCTGAAGATGCCGGGGAAAAACTCCGGGATCAAGACTCGACTTGTCTCACACGCAACAATGCAGGTTCGTCGGTTGCCGACACATGGCCGCATCGATACAATTTGCCCGGTTGCGAGGGTTCGACCTGGGCGGTGAGCATCCGACCCGCAACCGACACTCAAGGACGCGCACGCCGACAGCGACCCACGCGCGTCATGCTTCTCGCAACGGGAAGCGCCTGATTCGCCAGTTGAGTGCAGCACGCCAGATACTGGAGAATGTCATGTTTTCGCTCAAACAACTTGTCCCGTGGTGCATT
>CAYXEY010000377.1:0-5644 GCA_964464105.1 uncultured Planctomycetaceae bacterium | reverse complement strand
TCATCGAGCTCACCTTTGTCGGACAGCACGCCCGCGAGATTGTTCATCACCTCGGCGGTGTCCATATGGTCTGCGCCAAGCTGTTTCTGTCGGATATCGAGGGCCTCGCGGTAGAGCTTTTCAGCCTCGTCAAAGGCATTGCGATGGCCGAGGAATCGAGCGAGATCAACGATTGAATCGGCGAGGTGCTCGGGGAATTCGGTCTCGGTTCGGCGAAGGGCCAGCGCCTTTCTGAAGAGAGCCTCGGCCTCGATGTCCTCATGGCGCTCAGCCAGCATTCGAGCCAGTTTGGCGAATGTAATCACACTGTGCGGATGGGCCTCGCCCAACGTGGCCACGCGGATGTCGAGCGCCTCCCGCACCAGTATCTCCGCCTCAACCGTCTCGCCCTTGCCCGCCAGCGCCGCGGCGAGATTGCACAACGTGGTCGCAAGGTGCGGGTGCCGCTCATCCAGTTGCCGCCGGTGAATGGCCAGTGCGTCGCGCAGTAGCGGCTGGGCCTCGTTGTATTTTTCCTGCTGCGTGAGCAGCATGCCGAGGTTGTCGAGCGTTTCGGCGACATCAATATGGTCATTGCCCAGGTGCTCGCGCTGAATGAGCAGCGCGCGCCGGTAGAGCGCCTCGGCCTGTTCGAGATGATCCAATTCGAAGTGCGCGTTGGCCAGACTGTTGAGGCACTGCGCCAGATCGGGCGCGTGCTGGGCCGGCAGCGCCTCGGCCAGCTTGATCGCCAGGTTCAGCGGCGCCAGCGCCTCGTTTGAGCGATCCAGATCGATAAGCACAAGCCCGAGCGAGTTCAAGGCGTTGACCGCATCGATGGACTCCGCATCATGCTGCTCGTAGAGGTCTACGGCTTTTTTCAAATGCGGCTCGGCGATGGCATACTCGCCGAGCGAGCGGTAGGTTTGCCCGAGAGTCGAGCGAATAGCGGCCTCAATGCGCGGCGATTGGGCAAAATCGGGC
Source organism: uncultured Planctomycetaceae bacterium (assembly GCA_964464105.1). Classification (GTDB taxonomy): domain Bacteria; phylum Planctomycetota; class Phycisphaerae; order UBA1845; family UTPLA1; genus CAYXEY01. The sequence goes on along the minus strand of CAYXEY010000377.1, from coordinate 4,681 downwards.
TGATCCAGCTTGCGCGCTGCCTGATCGAGCGCAGTGCGGACCGTGATATTTCGATCTCGGGCATCGCGCGGGTTGGCCGAGGCCAGCAGCGATTGGAGGAATCGATTGATGGCAGACTTGTCCTCCGCCTCTTTGCGAGCTGCGTCGGCATTGCGCTCGGCACGATCGCGCTCGCGAGCTTCCAATACCTCGGCATTGCGTGCTCGCTCGCCCTCCTCGATTGCCTTCTGTCGCGAATAGAGGCTTACACCCAGCCCCGCGACGATGAGAACGAAAAACGCCGCGGCGATGCCAAGCGGTACCCGATATCGCCGCAGCTGCTTGCGCAGGATGTAGTGAATTGAATCGCGCTTGGCCTCAATCGCGTCGCCGGCCAGGTAACGCTCGATGTCCCGGGCCAATTCGCCGGCTCCTTGATAACGCCGGTCGGGCTCCTTGGCGAGACACTTCAAGACGATCGTCTCGATTTCATCGTCGATGTCGGCCCGCAGGCTCCGCGGACGAACCGGCGGCGTGCGGGCAATGTGGTCCATCACCTCGCGAATCGGCCCGAACACCGGATACGGATATCGCCCGGTCAGCAGTTGAAAAAGAATGACCCCAAGTGAATAGACGTCCGCCCGAATGTCGATGAGGTCAGGCCGGCCCTCGACCTGCTCCGGGCTGGCCCAGGGAATCGACCCGAGAAACTGCCCCGTCTGCGTATTGACGTGTGTCGATAGCAATTCGCCGGGCGCTAGCGTCGGCTTCTCATCACCGCCCGATGGCGACCACGCGCCGCTCACCTTGGCCAGCCCGAAGTCGAGCACATGCGGCTCATCCCGTTCGTCCACACGGATGTTTGACGGCTTGAGATCGCGATGGATGATGCCGCGCAGGTGCGCCGCGTGAACCGCCTCGCAGGCCTTGCGAAACAACACCAGCCCCGCGCGAATGTCCTCAACTCCGCAACGATTGGAGGCCGCTGGCGCCGGCCGCGATTCGCGAATCGCGTCGCTCGCCTGTGTGCGGGTGTCGTCATGCGGGGTCGCATGCGTGACCGCACCAATCCGATTAATGTACTCATCCAGCGGCGCGCCCGCGATGTAATTCATCACGAAGTAATTGTGGCCGGTCGGCGTCACACCGCTGTCATGAATGGTGACGATGTTAGGATGGTTGAGCTGCGCGAGGATGTGAACCTCGCGCTCGAAGCGCATGCGATCGCCCGCGCCGGCGAAGGCCCCATCGCGCATCCACTTGATGGCCACGGTACGACCGGTCGAGCGCTGCACCGCCTCGAACACGACACCCTGCCCCCCGCGGCAAATCTCGCGAATGATGTCGTAACCCGGCGGGGCGAACACATCGGTCGCGCCGCTGCGAGCTCGGAGCCGTGCCTTGCCGATCAGGGCGGCACGACGAAGCGCCTCGCCCAACTCCGGCATCAAGTCCGCATGACTCGACCCAACTTCGTCGAAAGACACAGCCTCGCCCGCAACCTGGCGCGATAGACAATCGTCCACCAGGCGCCGAATGCGCTGCGGTCGGCTTTCGTCGTTCGATGCATGTGGATCCAAGGCGCCCACCCCGGTTCGACCTCCAACCACACATTGAAATCGCCGGCCGGACCTCACGCTGAAAGGAAAAAATCACGCTTTTTTGGTCAGGAATCGCGATGTATCGCCGATCGCGACACGCAGGGCCTGCAATGCTCGCTGACAAAGCATGTGCATCGCTCCCTCGCTGCGATTGAGCCGCGATGCAACGGCAGCGACGGGCAATGCCTCAATGAATCGCAGTCGCAGCACCAGCGCGTAATCTTCCGGTAGCTGAGCCAGCGCCCGCTCGACGGCGGCGATGGCCTCCTGCCGGGCGGCGTCGCGACTTGGCGTCCGCGAATGGGCCGCAATCATCTCCAGAACCTGCACCATCTCGCCATCGACGTCCGCCGGCACGCCGGTCACGGCAACGCGTCCACCGCCGCGCTTCGCGGCGCGCTGCGCTTTCACGGCATCCATCAATCGATTGCGGGCGATGGCCGAAAGCCAAGGATAGAACCGGTCGTGATCGTGTGGATTGAATGTGGCGATGCGCTGAAAGGCGACGACGTAGGTTTCCTGTGCGATATCCTCTGCTGAGATTGCACCCTGCACATCGGACGGCATCTTCGACCCGATCTCGCCGATGAGCCGATCGTGATGCAGATAGAGCAACCGGCTCAGCGCAACCTCGTCCCCCGCGACCGCCTGCGCCGCGAGCCTGGTGTCGTCACTTGCCGGATCATCGGCGGACATAGCGCCCTCTATAGGCCTGGGAGTGCGTTCTCAAGCCATCAGTATACCACGTTCGGACACCCCATTTCTTACGGTGCTATTATTGAAATTCAATCGTGAGACGCTCGTCGCGATCTCAATGAACCCTTGTCGCGTGCGGATGTCCCGCACGACAGGAGGTAACTATGAAAATGCGTGTTCTTGCAGCAATGTTGTTGGTCTCCGGCATGGCGTTCATGTCTGGATGCCCTTACGACGACTTCGGCTTCGGCGGCTATTACGAGTCGATCCCGGACGGAACATACTTCGGCACCGTCACCGCCGCCGCGGAATACTGGCAGAACGGTCAGCGACTTGAGCAAGGCTCCAGCAGCACGGCGGCCGCGGCAACCTTTATGAATGGAACAGTCCTGACCCCTTCCGGTCAGCCGCTGCGGGTCGGAGATTGGAACGACGTGGATCTCGGCGGCCTGTGGCTGGAGCGCGAGGTCTATTACATCGAGCCGTTCGATGGCGGCTTCCAAGTCTCATACGACCTCTACACCGAAATCGATGGCATTCCCATGGACGGCGTGGAGTTCGTCACCTTCAGCATGAACGGCGACGGCAGCGTCACCTATTTCGACACCATGGAGTTGACCTCGTGGGACGAATTCGACGGCGGACAATCAACGCTGCACTTAAATGTCGCTGGAACGCTCGCGCCCAGCCAGTCGCCGGTGTCGCCGAGCGTGCCCAAGCTGCCGAGTGCGCCGCTCGATGACGACATCCTCAACCGCAAATCGGGTTGATGACGCATGAGGGCAGGTTTTCGTCGCTGGAAACGGACCCAGGCGGGCTGCTTGCAGCCTGCCTGGGTTTCTTTTTGACCTAAATCAGGGTCCCCGCAACGCACGCCGTCATCCAGCAGGCGATCGCCCCGCCGATCATGGCGCGAAGGCCCAGCGTCGCGAGATCTTGATATCGCTTCGGGGCCATGCCGCCGATGCCAGCCACCTGTATGCCGATCGAGCTGAAGTTCGCGAAACCGCAGAGGGCGTAAGCAGCCAGCGTGATTGACCGTGGCGACAACTGCCCCGCCGCGATCATCTCTCCCATCGATTTATACGCGATGAATTCATTGAGCGCCATGCCCTTGCCCAGCAGGCTGGCGAACTCCATGCGATCGCCCGGATCGGCCCCGATCAGCCAGGCGATCGGGAAAAACGCCGCCCCGAGGATTCGATCGAGACTGAGCGCCTCCACGCCGATGCGCCGCAGCAGCGGCGCGATCAAGCGCGTGCCGCCCACCCAGCCGAGCAACCAGTCAATCAGCGCAACCAGCGCGATGAATGCAATCAGCATCGCCGCGACATTGAGCGCCAGCTTCAGCCCCTCCGCCGCGCCGCTCGCCGCCGCATCAATGCCATTGCGTGTCGACCGCGCCAGCGACAGCCGCACATGCCCCGACGTCTCGGGCGTCTGCGTCTCGGGCACCATGATCTTCGCCACCACCATCGACGCGATCGCCGAGATCAGGCTCGCCGCCAGCAGATGCCGGGCCATGTCCGACACCGCCGCACCGTCTCCATGCCCCAGCCGGTCGGCGTACACCGCGATGAGGCTTCCGGCGATCGTGCCATAACCGACCACCATCACCGAATTCAACTCCGACATCGTCATCCGCGCAATGTATGGACGCACGAACAGCGGCGCCTCGGTCTGCCCGAGAAACACGTTCGCGGCGGCGGACAGGCTCTCCGCCCCGCTCGTGCCCATGACGCGGGCCATGACCCAGGCCATGCCGCCGACCACGCGCTGCAGGATGCCATAGTGGTATCCGATCGCGGACAAGGAGCTGAATACGATGATGGTCGGCAGCGCCCGCGTGAAAAAAAGAAACTCCCACGGGCCGGACGGATCGGCCAGCTTGCCGAAGACGAACTCCGAGCCTTTATCGACCGATCGGAGGACGATGACGACGGCGTCGCCGAGCCGTTCAAAAATGGCCTTTCCAAAATCGAGCCGCAGAACAAAAACCGCGAGGAGGTATTGAAGAACGAGGCCGCCAAGAACGGTCTTGAAGCGAATGTTGCGGCGGTCGGTGGACAGCAGCACCGCCAGGCCGACCATGGCCGCGAGACCCAGCAGCGAGCGAAATTGACTCATGTATCAACGGTCTCCGCGGCCGACGGCACGGCAGCGGAAACGCATGATAACATCGGAATCGATGAGCGCGCGCTACTTCGACATGGCCGCCAACGGCCGCGGCCATGCCACCCGATTGGCGGGCTTGCGATGTACCGAAATAGGGTGGCACTGGCAGCGTGAGCCAGTGCGAACGTGAGCGGGGTTTCGACGCGGAAGAGGTTATCTCTCCAGCGTGTCACACAAGAATCGAACCAGCGACGGGAGCGTCCGCAGCGAATCATTGTCGGTGAAGACCA
>CAYXEY010000376.1:0-5644 GCA_964464105.1 uncultured Planctomycetaceae bacterium | reverse complement strand
GCACAAGGGACGGCTGCAGGGCCGCATCGATTTGGGCAACTGGCGCAGTTCATTTGAGCAGCAATCCAACGCCAATGCGACGACAGGCTACAACGGCCTGTTCGCCGACGGCGAGACCGTGGAAATGATGTTCACCCGCGAGCCGATGCAGCACCCGTCAGGGTTCTGATCGGACGCGTCCATTTTTTGATGATTACCAAGACACGTTTCAACATGGAAAGGAACAACATGAATCGCACCGCATCACTCGCAACGATTGTATCCCTCTTCGCAGTCGGCACGGCCCAGGCCGCATTCACCACGCCATCGTGGACTCGCCCCGCCGACAACACCGCAGCCGCCGCCGGCCTCACCACCTATCAATACTGGGATGTATTTTCGTCAGTCGTCGGTCCCAATGCACCCGATATCGCCAACATCAATCCCAACGGCATGCCCAATGTGTTGGACAGCGGCGCGCCGGCCAATGGCGCGTTCCTGACCACCGGCAACATGTACTCGGCCGTCGGCTCGCTCAAGCCGCGGGCAACCATTCCCGGCTACAACGTCGCGGGCAACACGGTGGAAGTGCTCGTGCAGCTCTTCGTGCAGGGCCTCGACATCAACATCAACAGCCTGACGGTCGACGGCGTGCCCGCGAATACACTGACGGCGTACAACTACCAGGAACTTTCGCGCGTTCCGCTCGGCGGACCGGGCGGCGCGGCGGTGGAGCACCTCTGGTCGTTCACCCTTCCGAGCGACGCCGCATCCATCCAGCTTGATTGGAACTGGGGTACGCCGCATTCGATGTTTGACCGGCTCTCGATTGACACGCAATCGGTGCCGGAGCCTGGAAGCCTCGCAATGCTCCTGCTCGGCGCGGCGACGATCCTGCGACGGCGCTCGGTTCGCTGAATCGGTGATAACTTGCGTGAGTTCAACGGCCCGCGCGAATCGCGCGGGCCGTTTTCATTGGGATTCCCATGCGTTTTCGCGGCGAACCCATCCGCACATGGCAAGCCATTGCCCGCTCTTTATAATGCCCCCGCCTCATCGGACTCGAGACATCCACAGGATCAACCAACAAGGACCATCGCATGCTTCTGGCTGAGAAACTCGCCAACTGGACCCACAAACTGAAATACGCCGACCTGACCAGGGAGGCGATCCACGAAACCAAACGGCGCTTCATCGACTCGCTCGGCACGTCGCTTGGCGCGTTCAAGTCGAAGCCGGCGACCATCGCCCGACAGACCGTCGCCGCCGTGCCCTATCCCAAGGGCGGCTCCGCCGTGGTTGGCACCAAGATGCGCACCACGCCCGACCTCGCGGCCTTCGCCAACGGCGCGCACATTCGATACCTCGACTACAACGACACCTATCTCAGCAAGGAGCCGGCGCATCCGTCGGACAACATCGCCGCGACGCTGGCCGTTGCTCAGGCCGCGAATCGCTCGGGCAAAGACCTGATCCTCGCGACCATCATTGCCTACGAGATTCAATGCCGCCTTTGCGACGCCGCGAGCCTGCGGGCGCATGGCTGGGACCATGTCACCTACGCGGCCTTCAGCAGCACGCTCGGTGCGAGCAAGCTGTGGAACCTCAAGCCTGAGCAGATGGTGCACGCCCAGGGCCTCGCCGGCGTGTGCAACATCGCCACGCGGCAGACCCGCACCGGCCAGATCAGCATGTGGAAGGCGTGCGCGTTTTCGAACGCGGCGCGTAATGCGGTCTTCGCCGCAAACCTCGCGCGGCAGGGCTTCACCGGCCCGCATGAGATCTTCGAAGGCCCCAAGGGCGTCTTCAAGCAGCTTACGCACACGCCGTTCGACGTGAAGCTCGGTTCGAAGACGGACGGCTACATGATCAACAAGACCTACATCAAGTTCTGGCCCGCTGAATACCACGCTCAAAGCAGCATCGACGCGGCCCTGCAGATTCGCAAGGAATTCATGAAGGACGGCCTGACGTGGAAGGACATTTCCAAGCTGGAGATGGAGTCCTTCGAGGCGGCCGTCTCGATCATCGGCAGCGAGAAGGAAAAGTGGCGCCCCACCAGCCGGGAGACGGCCGATCACAGCATGGGCTACATGACCATCGCGGCGTTCGTCGACGGCGACGTGACCAAGGCGACCTTCGACCCGAAGCGGTTCACCGACAAGAAGTACCTCGACATCCTCGATCGCACGACCATCGTCGAAGCGGATGATCTGAACGAGGGTTACCCCGAGGGCATCCCAAATCGCCTCAAGCTGCACATGAGGAACGGCAAGGTCTACGAGAAGATGGTCAAGTATCCGCGCGGACACGCCGGCAACCCGATGAGCGACGAGGAAGTCGAATACAAGTTCCGCACCCTGGCCAAGGGCGTGATTTCAGACAAACTGCAGAACAAGCTGCTGGCCGAGATGTGGAATCTCGACAAGGCGAAGGATGTGCGAAATCTGTGGCAGTTTGAGGTGGGGAAGTAGGAATCTTCGCCTCCCATGATTTCAGCCGAGGAATTCCACGCTGCATTTGCGGAGGGCGGCTAGCAGACTTTCGAGTCATGCGCCGTCTTCGCCCGTGGACTTTCGAACATTAGTCAAACAACAAGTCCGGGCCTGGCTGTCCTCAGTCCGGTCGCGGCGTGGTGAGTAATTCTTAAGACCCACCCGCATTTGTATGGGACCTGCAGCCGCGTCGCTTTCCTATTCGAAATCTCACACCCGATTTGCGGATACGCACGACAAAGCCACTCGAATTCTTAGTCTGACAATTCAAATCGCCGGCATTAATCCCTTATCATGAATCCATGAACCCGAACCGCCTCCTGCGTAATCAGGCCGTGTTGTTTGCCCTGGCAGCTGCGATGGCACCCCCTGCGTTGGCCTTCAATCCACTCGTTGGCGACTACTCCAGGGAGAACCCCCTCGATATCCGCATCATGGCGTACAACACGCACGGCGACTTCATTGTCGACGCGACGCGCGACGCTGTGTTCAACCGGATCTTTGTCGCGATCAACCCCGATTTGATCTGCCTGGAGGAGATTCCCTCGTCGATTTCCGCGAACACCATGGCCGCGCGCTTCAACAGCATCCTGCCGATCGGCGGGGCTGGCTGGCAGGTGCACTACGGCCTGCTCGCGGGCACGCGCAACGCCATTGTCTCGCGCTATCCACTCACGCTGACCCGGACAGACACCATCCCGACCTCATCGACGCGCGGCGTCACCATCGCCCTGGCCGATCTGCCGAACGCGACATACCCGGTGGATGTCTATTTGATGGGCGTGCACCTGAAGTGCTGCGGCGACGCCGGCGGAAGCGAGGACGCCAGCCGCCAGCGTAGTGCCGACGCAATCGCCAATTGGATCGCTGACGCCCGCGGCGTCGCGCGACCGTCGGGCGACAACATTGTCCTGCCGGCGAACACACCAATGATTGTCCTGGGCGACTTCAACATGGTCGGTGGTCCGCAGATCGAGACCACCCTGCTCACCGGCGACATCATTGACAACGCGACATTCGGCGCCGATGTCAAAGGCGACTGGGACGTCACCGACCTCACTAACCTCAACCCGCTCGACCCCTTCACTGGTCAGAACTTCACTTGGCAGGGCAGCAGTTCGTTTGCTCCGTCGCCGCTGGACCGCATGATGACGACGGACAGCGCATTCAACGCCGCGCATGAGTTCATACTCAATACCGACACGATGACCCCTGCCGCACGGACTTCCGCTGGTTTGCAGGCCGGCGACACGCTGCCGGGCAACAGCTCGGACCACCTGCCGATCGTGGTCGATTTGCGGATCGTCGATCCCTGCGGCGCCGACAGCGACGGCGACGGGACCAACAACTGCATCGACGGCTGTCCGAATGACCCCGCGCGAACCGCTCCGGGCCTGTGTGGCTGCAACGTTGCCGCGGCGGTTCAGGGCAGCGGCGACGTCAATCGCGACACGCATCTCGATGGCCACGACATCGTCGCCTTTGTTCGCGAATTCCTTTCATCCACCGCACCCAGCGAATCGGCCTGCGCCGCCGATGCCGATCTCAACGGCGCGGTCAACGCCGCCGACGTCGCGCCGTTTTTGGCGATTCTGTTGGGCGCATGACGCGGCATTCAGAAAAAATAGATGGAGTCTTCGCTTTTCACCGTGCCTGTGCGACGGCGCGAACTTGCAGCGATTCTAACTAACGGTCCGCGCGATCGGACGACCCGATCTGCGTTTAGTTCAACCGAATCTTCAACCCCATCTCCGCATTCATCGTCAACAGCGCCTCCGCGTTGCCCTTCGCGTCATCCACCGGATGGTGCGTGTGCTTAGTCTTGCGGAGGTGCTTGAAGTTGACCGACATGTCCTTGACCAGCCCCTTGTACAGTGAGCCGAGGTTGGTCGAGCTGAATCCAAACGGGTTCTTGCCAATGAAGTGGTGGAAGTACCAGTTGATGAATTGCCAGTCGAAGCCGTTGTTGTCGGACACAAACCTCGGCTGGCCCTTGCTGTTCGCATTGACCCAGTCGGCGAAACGCGTCATGACGATCAGCGGTTCCTGGAACGCCATCGTCTCCTCGCGCGAATGGCCGCTCACCGCCAGCGCCTCCGGGATCCACTTCTCCGAGACGGGGCGCAACTGACCGTAAAACGTCCGCTCCAGACCCGGCTCAACGACAACCGCCCCAAACGAGATCATCGAATAATCGCCGGGGATCGGTCCGTCCGCCTCGATGTCCACCATGATAAAACTCATTGCCGCATGGCTCCTGGGACAAGAAAATCCGTAACAATGTTGCAAACACAGAATACTGCAGGCGTGTGCCGGTAGCTTCCCGGCACACGCCCATCAGGTTGCCTGCTTGGTCAAGAATTCACTCGGTCAATCGCTTCGATTTGGTGCGAAATCCCCATGCGGCAGTGCGGTCCCGGGTTGGCTATAACGTCATGCGGTGATAGATTCTCGATTTGTTTGATCGTCGCACCAGTGCGGGGCGCGACTCTTCAGAATCCAATCCACCGCCGATTCGCTCAAACGGTCAATCCGTTCGGTCGCGACTCGCCCTTCTTCGAAAAGGAGATCTCCCTTGTCATCTGAATCAAAATGTCCATTCAACCACGCGGCTGCGGGAGCCCGAACCAATCGTGACTGGTGGCCCAACCAACTGAATCTGCGAATGTTGCACCAGCGGTCCAGCAAATCCGACCCGATGGGACGCGACTTCAACTACGCAAAGGAGTTCAAGTCGCTCGACCTCAAGGCCGTCAAACAGGACCTGACAGCGGTCATGACGAATTCACAACCCTGGTGGCCGGCGGACTTCGGTCATTACGGCCCCCTTTTCATTCGCATGGCCTGGCACAGCGCCGGCACCTATCGCACCGGCGACGGTCGCGGCGGCGCGGGCAACGGCTCGCAGCGCTTCGCCCCGCTGAACAGCTGGCCCGACAACGTCAACCTCGACAAGGCCCGCCGCCTGCTCTGGCCGGTCAAACAGAAGTACGGCCGCAAGATTTCGTGGGCCGACCTGATGATCCTCGCCGGCAATGTCGCGCTCGAATCGATGGGTTTTAAGACATTTGGCTTCGCCGGCGGGCGAGAGGACATCTGGGAACCCGAAGAGGACATCTACTGGGGCAAGGAAGAGACCTGGCTGGCCGACAAACGCTACTCCGGCGATC
>CAYXEY010000375.1:0-5645 GCA_964464105.1 uncultured Planctomycetaceae bacterium | reverse complement strand
TCCTTTGCGCCGCCGAAGCAAATCGAAAAAAAATAGAAACCGCATAAGGACGATCGCCTTCGGGTGTACCCTGTCCGGAACCGCGGGCGCGGCTTGCTCGAATCGCTCGCCGCATCCGGACGGAATCGGGCTTCGTATCACGAATTGCAAACCGAAAGGCATCGTCAATGACTCGGCGGATTATTGTCGCGATTCTAACCGTAGCTTTTACAACGACATGTGGTTGCAACCTGTTTCCCGCCAGCCCTGCCCCACAGTCTCCCAGACTGGAACTCGTCAAGACGACCTTGGATGTCTCCGTGGCGATGCCTGCCGGGGGGCCGGTTCCATCCACGGTTCGAACCAGCGTTGGCACGGTTGAGATTTCAAACGGCGTTGCGCCTCAGACCCCGCTCTTCGAAGGCGGGCCCCAGTTCGCGATGGTCAGCGATGCCGCTGGAAATGCACAACTGCTGGGCTTCGTGGGCCCGGGTGCGGAACAAATCAACACCCACACCACGGCGGAAGTGCTGCTGTTCTTCAACCTTAACGCACCCCTGCTGACCGGGGCGGGGCAGGTGAGAGTCCTGGAGCAACTTCGAACTCACGCGGCAGTGCAAGCGCTGGCGGACGCCATTGCGGCTGCTCTAGTCGCGGACCCTCTGGCAGTTGCCAATAACGCAGAGTCCATCAAGACAGCGCTCAAAGCGGCGCGCACACAGATCATGCAGCCGACCACGGCGAAGTCGTGTGTGAACGCCGCCCGAATACTGATCAACCCAGGCGACAGTCAGAGCGGGATCACGATCTCACAACTTGGTCTCAACTCGATCAACATCCGCAATGATTTCCGTCGACGGGCACACTACTTCGTCGAGGCCAAGAGCTTCATCCCCGAGGGCGGCGGCGCACCCGAGATCAGCGACTACCAATACGATGAAGGCAGCATTTCCCCTACGGCCGGCGCCACCTCCGTTTTCGGCATGATCAATGACTTGATCGGCGGCACGCACGCCTATGCCGGAGTCGATTCAGATGAAATCGACCTACCGATCATTCCGAATACCGCGGAATCGACTACTTACAAGGTCACTGTGGTCGGCATCGGCGCACGCGCGGGCGTCGAAGAAACTTTGAATTCGGTTCAAGCTCAGAAGAAGCGCGAACTCATCCTGAAGTCGTTTGTCATCGACTTCTTCGTGCCTGCTTTCGTCGATCTGATTATCCCAATCGACGCCAAGAAAATAGATCAGGCCCTGACGTTCGATCATGCATCCGTTCTGGTGGGCGGTTTCATCTCCGCGGTCGGAAACGCCGCCCCGCTCGCCGTTGACAAGGTGATGTCCGGCGACCTCAAGGGCGGCCTTCTCGATTTGTACAGCAATGTTCTCGCGGATGGATCCGTTCGATTTGTGGTTATGGAAGCCATGTTTCATGTGCTGGATGGGATGGGACTGATAGGGCCAACCATTGAACGGGCGGACAGGTTTAATGACTATGTCGAGGGAATACTGAAGCCGATCGACGCATTCGACTCCATCCTGATCGGTTTCGATTCGATCGTGCAGGTTGCCCAGATCGCCCAGTCCGAGCGGGCCTCGTCATGGACAATCATCTCCGACCGGTCCAAGGTGAAACTCTCGCCACCCCTTGCGAATCTTGATTCCACCGGCTCGCAGGTTTTCAGGGCGACGATTCCCGACGCGAGTGACGACAACACGGTCCTCGCCTATCACTGGAACTGCACGGCGCAGCATGGCGGCATCCGCGACAATTTCCACAGCAGCGCGGATTTTGATTCCAGCGAGCCCATGGTCACCTATTTCCCGAAGATCCCTTTGTCGCCCGGTGAAGACACCATCACGGTCGAGGCGTTTGAGGTGCGGGGCCAGAATCGCATCTCGCTCGGCAAGGCCTCGGCGAAAGTCACGGTGACCGAATTAGTCCCGAAGATTGCGCCCGACCGAATCTCGCTTGTGAAAGACGAGAGTCAGACATTCAAGGTGAGTGTGGATGGCGCTCTGGCCAACGGCGGGGCCCTGACTTACCGGTGGTTTTCCACCAGCAAGTTCGGCGAGATCACGCAGCCTCCGCCCCAGCTTGAAACCACCATCAGCTCGGCCACTTTCAAGGCCACCGGCACGCCGCCGGGCGAGGACACTCTGGCCGTCGAGGTCTTCTCGACCAAGGACGGCGTGAAGAAGTCGCTCGGCATCGCGCGGGCGCAAATCAAGATAGAGCAGCGCAAGACCATCTACCTGGGCAGCTTCAATGTCGAGGTGCAATTCGCCCAGCCCGGCTTCACCGGAACGCCCGGATACTCGTTCGTCACGGCGTACGCCAAGGTTCCCAAGATGGAGGGCGCGACGTCGTATTCGTGTCGCATCTACAACTTCTACGACGGAGCCTATTGGGGCCACGGAACGACTTTTGACGACTACATCGTGAGAAATCGCGAGGATCGCGGCAACGAATACTGGATTGGCCTGACCGGCGGGCAGACACGCGATGAGAACATTGGAGAATCAGTCGCGGCGGCGGCCTCGCGATTCGTCGGCATCATCGTTGAAGTGACGGTCACCTATTGACCAATGGACGAGGTTGAGACCGAAGCCAACAGCGTGGAATCGCCTGCGGTGTTAGGATTGTGAAATCGTGACGCCGGGATTCGACTTGCAGCGATTCGTTGATGCTCAGAGCGATGTGTACGCTGACGTGGTGCGCGAGCTTCGTGACGGCCGCAAGCGCACGCATTGGATGTGGTTCATCTTCCCGCAGATTGCCGGGCTGGGGCACAGCGAAATGGCCCAGCGCTACGCGATTTCGTCGCGGGCCGAGGCAAAGGCCTATGTGGAACATCCGATCCTGGGTGCGCGGCTTCGCGAGTGCACGCAACTGCTGCTCGACCTTTCTGAATCGAATATCACCCAGATCCTGGGACAGCCGGACGACATGAAGTTCCGGTCTTGCATGACACTGTTCAGCACTACAACTGCCGAGAATACGCTCTTTGGGCGGGCTCTGAACAAGTACTTCCGCGGAAAGCGCGACGACCGGACGCTTGAGCTGTTGAAGGCGACGGAAGCGTAAAGGCGGCGCCATGCAACGATTCACTTGCCAATCGCCTGTATCGCCGCATCGTTCGGGAAAAGCTCCCTGACTAGCTCCCCGAATGGCGCGCGGCCAGCGCGGAAGTCGATCCATTGCTCCATGATCGGGCCGCCATGCTGGTCAGGCGCGGCCAGCGAGGCGAGGCTGCATTCAAAGCACAAGAGGAGGTCTACGACTTCCTCTCGACGGTGAAAACGCACGCAAACTCCCGGCGTCGGCAGGCAGCGCGCGTGCATGTACCAATTGTAATTCCATGAATTGTCCACCGACTCGCGCATCCGCGTCGTCCATGCCTCAGACGGTTTGAGTGAATTGCCCGTAGCGACCATGCCGTAATAAGGCAGGTCTGCAAAGCCGCGCGGCACCACTGGCGGTTTTTCCAGGCGAATCACTTCGATCGCATCGGCCTCGCGCATCACGGCCATGGCGGCCTCGCCCCACCGGTCGCGCGGATGATTGAACAGACCCAATGCGAAACCCGTCAACATGCAATCTGCCCATAGCACAAGCAGTAGCACCGACGCAATCAGCGGAAGCTGTCGTAGTCGCTTTTTTGTGCGCGGACTCACGGCGTGCGCTCCGTCATCGACGCCGCTGTTTCGGTCAGCTTCAGTTCTGCCACCACCGGTGAGTGATCGGATTTGTCAGTCGACAGCACACAGGCCGAGACCGGCTCAAAGTGCGATGAGCACAGGATGTGATCACGTTGCTCGCGGGCGACGTGAACGAGAAGTTGCCTGACTCGCCAGGTCGGCGTCTTGGCGTCGAATCTGGGCAACGCGTCGATGTATCCCTTCTCCACCGCGCGGCCAACGGCGGCATCGCGCTGCGAATTGAACTCGCCCGCAATGATGGTCGGCACGTCCGGTTTCATCGCCGTCAGGACGGCGTCCATTTCGAGCGCCGCGCCGCTGAGGCGTACGTTGGCGATCTGAACGGGGCCAGCCGGTGTATCCGCCTCGACAATCCAGGAATTGGGCGAGCCGTTCTCGACCGACGGCACGTATTGCACGGCTCGAAGGGCGTATTTGGAAAAGAACGCCGGCTGCTTGCCGAAGCCGAAATCCAGCCATTTGTTGACGAACAGCTTTTGCGGATACTCCTCACGAAACTGCCGCCGAAATTCCCGACACCACGCGCTGCGCGCTTCCTGGACGCACACCACGTCGGCATTGGCCTGTCTGATGACGCTTGAAATCTCACCCGTCAGGTACGTTGGATCATCCGCATCGTAGGTGAGTACGGTGACGCGACCGGTGAACTCCGGCTTGGCAGTGCAGGCCAATGCGGTCATGACAGAAACGAGAAATGCATTTGGCAGTTGAAAGCGGCGATTCATCCGGCTCGCTCCGACGATGAAACGCGTGTCGCGTCCGCATCACCTGAGCGGGAGTATGCCCAGCGTATTGACAAGCGTCAACTCGGCCACATCCGAGCATGGATCCGGCCTGACACGGTCAAACCCCTGTGCCGGTTCGACGCGACTTGACTGTTTGGCCGTCATTGAGATTCCAATGAACATCAAGAAATATGCCGGTCGCGCGATTTGTATCGTGAATATTCCCCGCGAATCTTCCAATACAACCAAACCTGATGCAGCCGTTCAACGTGCCCCGGTTGGCGCACTGACAGAATCGCTGCGCGCAATGGGATAATCCCGGGAGTGACGAATGAAGCCCCGCTACCTTCGAGCAGTTGGACTGGCGATGCTGCCGGCGATTCCGGGCATGGCGTCCATTTGCATTGCCCAGGAAAACGTCGAGATTCGCAAGGAGTCCATGCGACTCCGCGGCGGCGAGTCCATCGAAGCCGAACTTGGTCGAATCAAGGTGCCGGAAAATCGAAGCAGGAAAGACAGCCGACAAATCTCCCTGGCGTTCCTGCGCATCCCATCACCGTTAAAGGAGCCGGGGCCTCCCGTGTACATGCTCGCCGGCGGACCGGGCGGGTCAGGAATCGAGATGGTCAAACGCCACCTGGCCGGCGGCGGCCGTCCGATTCTGGAGACACTGGGCGGCGACCTAATCGGTATCGATCAGCGTGGTGTCGGACAGTCCCACCCCAATCTCGACAGCACCACACTCTTTGGCTTTCCAATGGAGGAGCCTGGCGATCCCGCAAAGATGCTCAAGATCATTCAATCGCATTGCAGAACCGAGGCAGAGAGCTGGAGGAAGAAAGGCGTCGATCTCACCGGATACACCACGGTCCAAAGCGCGGACGACATCGATGCCGTGCGACGAGCGCTGCGTCACGACAAGATCGTCCTTTGGGGCGAGAGTTACGGCTCGCATCTCGCCCTTGCCACCATTCGCCGCCACGAAGCACTCATCGATCGCGCCGTGCTGATCTGTCCGGAAGGCCCGGACCACACGCTCAAGCTCCCGAGCGACTCACAGAAGGTCCTGGAGAAAATCGCCACACTGGTCAAAGCAGACGCCGCATGGGGTAAGCGAATCCCCGATCTGCTTGGCCTCATCAAGACCGTGCTCGATCGCCTCGACAAGGCCCCCATGATTGTCGAAGTTGACGGCAATCGCGTCGGAATCAGCAAA
>CAYXEY010000374.1:5232-5661 GCA_964464105.1 uncultured Planctomycetaceae bacterium | reverse complement strand
TGACCAGGCGGATGCGTCCGCGAAACCGCGCAGGCATGGGATTCTTGAACGAGATCACGCGCCGCTGCGGGGCAAGTTCCGGGGGAAACTTTGGATTATCCATCTTGAGCGACGCCTGCGCCAGCACGCGCCAACCCACGGCGTTCTCAAAGATGGCGGGACTCGCCCCCACTTCGATCTCCCCGGCCTTCTGAGGCGAACGATTGCCCCAGATGTCCACCCGGCGCACGGATTCACCCAGGTCCATCGCGATGCGCTGCGGCCCGCCGGAGTCGCCCCGGGTCCACGCGATCAACACGCCGCGCCGAACCTCGTCGCCCGAGAACCACCATGCCGCCACGTCCGCATCGATCCAGACGGGCGTCGCCTTCGTGCAACCCGCCAGGGCTGCGGCAAACGTATGGGTGATGGCAAGCTCATCCAGCGGCA
>CAYXEY010000374.1:0-5222 GCA_964464105.1 uncultured Planctomycetaceae bacterium | reverse complement strand
CACGCCGGCGGCATTCTCTGACCACGGCTGGCGGACGAACACGCCATCCAGCCCGGTCGCAAACGCCGCCACGATCCGCCGCGAAAACTCAATCAGGCTCGCGTCGCGATCGTGCCCCAACGAATCCAGCCGCTCGACCAGCGCCCAATGTGGCAGACCGGGAGTTCGCGGGGACTTGCCGATCTCATCCTCGATTCGCTGCCACGGAATCGCACTCGACAGTGCAATCGTCTCGCCGCCATCCATCGTCGCCGGCTGCGTCGTGACCGATGCACCCGGCATCGTCAGCCGCGACGCCGAACCCGTGGGAATCACGACAACCGGCTGATTCACCAGCGGGAGCAATTCCGCCTCGACCTGCTCGACGGCCTTGTGTGTCATTTCCGTATCGGCCCGGCCATCCGGCTCGGCATCGGGCCCGAGCTGCCAGTGCCGCACGCGTGCGCCCAGTCGTGCCAGCGGCAACGCAAGATACGGACGCCATTTGCCGGGCGGCGACGAGAGCACATCCATCAGGCCGTCTGCCCCGGGATCAAATGTCATCGCCAGTGACTTGGGCGGACTTTCCAGCACCGCGACCGGCGTGGCCCCGCGGGCGATCAGGCCGTCGAGAAATCGATTGAATGCCGAGTCGCCGTAAACCAGGCGACCGTCGTCAATCTCCGTGCGCCAAACGGGCACTTTGACCAGTCCCGGCCCCAGGCAATGGAGCACGCGGGCCGTGGCGACGAGGTCCTTCAAGGCCTCGGGCGTGAGGCACACACCGATCGGCGTGGTCATCTTCGGCGCGGTCGCGGCTGCCCCCAGCCGAACAAATCGGCGGTCGACTGCCACGAGAATCTCCTCGCCGGACCGCGCGGTCAGCCGTGCCGCGTAGGATCCGGCTGCGAGTCCCGGCAGTTCGATCGCCGCAGGCTCCAAACCCGCGTCCATCGAGTTGATGTCAATGGCCGTCTCAAAGCGGATTTGGCCGCGATCGTCGATGACTTCGAGTCTCGCCGTCAGGCTGTCGCCGTGCATGTCGCGCACGACCGCCGCGGCGCGGATCATCTCGTTCCCCGCGAACACATTGCACGCGAGCGGCACGCCGGGCGTCACCATTTCAAGCGTGGCCTGCGGCAGTCGCACGATGGAGATGTCGTCGAACCAGGCCTCGGCGGTGGCATCGTGCAGGCGGATCGGCCGCGGTGATTCGCGCGAAGGGGGATCGGGCGCAGCCTGCCGCAATTCGCAGGTCAGCATGATGAACGCGGCTTCGCGCGGAGCCGGCGGCAATGCAAACGCCACACGCTGCCAGGGCTCTTCTGTCGATCGGCCGCGAACCGGGTCGCACCGTCGCGCGGTCGGCTCGATTCTTCGCATCTCGCGATCGCAGTAACAGGCCGTGACGATGGCCCCGGCGTGAACGATGCGCAGGGGCCGCACAAATGCGACAATCTGATAAATCGCGCCGGGCCGAACGGAAATGTCGCGGGCCAGGTACTGCGACGCGAGGCTTCCGCCTTGCAGGGTGAAGCGATAGGACGGCGCGGCATCGTGTCCGACGGCGGGGTCGAAGACCGCCTCGAGGTAGCGGGGCAGCCCCGGCCCTTCGATGCGCGACCAGTTCATGGGCGTTCGATCGTTGTTTCCCAGCATGCGCTCGTCGAAATCGAATCGCTTGACAATGCGCGAGTCCGTCGGAGACGCGGCCGGGGCCGCCGACTTCGAGGCAGCGGGTTGTGGAGCCTGCGGCGGTTCGGCAACCAGCGCCAGCCAGATCAGATTTTGGAATACAATCGTCAAGATAAATGCTCCGGCCGCGGGCGAGCCGGCCCAGCCGCGCGGCATTTTCGTGAAATGGCCGCAGCATTTATCGGGTTTTAGCCTTGCCGCATTGACCTACCCGAGCACCGAAACACGCCCCGGAAATCCCGCCGCGCTCACAATGTCCGATAAGCACGCAACTGGCGCAACGGGTGCAGCGTCCGATCCATTCACTCCGATAATTGGTGGATGCGACGGTCATGCCGTGGCAGAAATCTCGCTCGGAGTCGTTTCATGCGCCTGAACCACAAACTGATCCGCCGCGCCGGCCGCCTGCTCGCACTCGCCTTCGCCTGTCACGGCATCGGAGGATGCCTGGACTCGGAAGTGGCCGTTCGCTTTCGAAACGCCTACGTCCCCGGATTGATGGAGGGCCTGGTTACGGCAGTCAGCGCACCCGGTCAGGCAGAAGAGGGGCTTCGTCGAACCTGGGCAGCGATCTACGAAGGTCTCAATGCCGCGTTGATCGGCGACGGTTCAGACTAGATTCGCCTTCGGCATTCGAAGCTCGAGTTTGTGCACAACAAAAAAGATCCCCTGCCAGCGCCTGCCGGCAGGGGATCTTGTGTTACACGGACTGACTTCGTCGCCAAACTCAACCGCGCGACCGCTACGGCTGGAGTGACGGCTGATTATCCAATGTCGGGGCCGCAGGATTTTGAATGGGCTCGTTACTGGTCAGCAATCGATCGACCAATTCCGTGACCCCGACAATCGGCGACTGATCGTCCCGTCCGGTCAGGCCCGGTGCGCAATTGGCCTGGCTGCAGGGCACATTGTTGCCCTGATAGGTTCCCTGCAACGCAGTGCACTGAGCCGCCGTGACAAACACGCAATTCGTCGCACCGTTCGGCGTGACGACGCAGCATGCGCCGCGCGGCGCGAACGTCGGGCACGTGGTGTTCGTGCAGGTCGTTCCGTTGCCCCGATAGATGCCGCCTTCCTGTATGCAGGCGGCTGCCGTGCGGATCACGCACGTCACGCCGGCCGCTGTATTAAGACAACATGCCCCGGTTGGCGGAGCGCAGATCGTCGCGGTGCACTGTGTGCCATTGCCGCGATAGATGCCGTTCTGTTGGGCACACTGCGGTCGCGTGAGCACGACGCATTGAATCCCCCCGGCCGCCTGAATGCAGCAGGCGCCCGTCGGAGCAGCGCAGGTGGTGCTGGTGCATACCGTGCCGTTTCCGCGGTAGACGCCGCCTTGCTGCGCACACTGGGCCGCGGTGCGAATCACGCACGTGGCATTGTTAGTACCGTTCGGAACACAGCATGCGCCCGTCGGCGGTTGCGGGCAGATGCCCGGTTGCGTGCAGCTGGTGCCATTGCCGCGGTAGATGCCCTGCTGCTGAATGCACTGTGCCGCCGTGGCCTGCACGCAATTCGCGCTGCCGGCCGGATTCAGCAGACAGCAAGCACCTGTCATGGGCTGTGGTGGCGGACAATTGGCCGTCGCGCAGGCCGAGCCAATGCCGCGATAGAGTCCGCCGAGATTTGCGCACGTTTGTTCGGTCACGATGACGCAATTGAGCGGCGTGCCGGCGGGCGAGTTCGCCAGACAGCAGGCGCCGGTTTGCGGCGGGTTGCAGGTGGTGTTGGTGCACGTGGAACCGTTTCCGTGATAGACGCCACCCAGCTGTCCACATTCAGAGGACGTGCGAATGACGCACCCGGCAGTTCCCGGGGTGGGATTGGGCAGACAACACGCGCCTGTCGGAGGCGGCGGTGCGCAGATCGTGGTCGAATTGCAGTTCGTACCGTTGCCACGGTATTGACCACCCGCCGCAACACACGCGGCCTCGGTCAACTGGCTGCACGTAATCGCACCTGCGTTGGCAATGCAGCACGCGCCAGTCTGCGGCGGCGGAGGACAGATGTTGGGCTGCGTACAGCTCGTGCCATTGCCACGGTAATTGCCGTTGATGTTGAGGCACTGGGCTTCGGTCATCTGGGCACATCCCAGCGGATTGCCAAAAATGCCGCTGCAACACGCGCCAGTGAACACCGGCGGCGGACAAGTCGTGCTTGAGCAGACCGAGCCATCGCCGTGATACGTCCCGCCCTCGGCCGTGCACTGCGCCTGGGTGCGTATCTGGCAGATGTTGGTGGCGTTGCCGATGAAGCAGCACGCTCCGGTCGGCGCGTTGTTGATACAGATGCCCGGCGTGTCGCAACTGGTGCCGTCGCCGCGATAAATACCGTTGTCGGCGACGCAATTGACCTGGGTCCGCTGGCTGCACGTAATCGCACCGGCAGCCGCAATGCAGCATGCACCGGTCACACCCGGCGGCGAACAGGTGGTACTCGTACAAGCAGATCCGTTACCCTGATAAGTACCGCCCACGCCCAGGCATTGGGTTTCCGCCAGGATTGCACATGGTGGAATGCCCGGCAACGGATTATTCAAGCAGCAGGCCCCGGTGGCCGGTGGCGGCGCACATATGTTTGCAGAGGTGCAACTGGTGCCATTGCCGCGATACACGCCACCCTCAGCCGCGCAATTGGCCTCCGTCATCTGATGACAAGTGATCGCACCGGTCGGACTCGTGATGCAACATGCGCCGGTCGGCGTTGGAGCGCAGATATTGGGTTGCGTGCAACTGGTGCCGTTGCCGCGATAGACGCCATTCTGGGAGGCGCAATTGGCCTCGGTCAATTGATGACAACTGATCGCGCCGTTCGCGGTGATGCAGCAGGCGCCCGTCGGGGCGAGCGGCGGGCAGATGTTCGGCGTATCGCAACTCGTACCGTTGCCGCGATAGGTACCCTGAAGCCCCACACACTGAGCTTCGGTCTTCATCTGGCACACGATGCCGGCGGCCGCATTGATGCAGCAGGCGCCGGTCGGCGTTGCCGGCACACAGATATCGGGCTGCGTGCAGCTGGTGCCGTTGCCGCGATAAGCCCCGTTCTGGGCTGCACAATTGGCCTCGGTCAACTGGTGGCAGCTGATCGCGCCATTCGCGGTGATGCAGCACGCCCCGGTCGGCGGCGGCTGCGGACACGTCACGTTCGTACAATTAGACCCGTTGCCGTGATATATCCCGCCCGACGACTGGCACTGCGCTTCGGTCTTCAAGGAGCAGGCCGGCGTGCCAGGGACAGGGTTGGCCGCGCAGCACGCGCCGGTCGGCGTCTGAGCCGGGCAAATGTTCGCGGTATTGCAACTGGTGCCGTTGCCTCGATAGGTGCCGCCGGCGGCGACACAATTGGCTTCAGTGAGTTGCTGGCAGACGATTCCAAAGGTGCCGGTGATGCAGCATGCGCCCATCGGCGTGACGGGTGTGCAGATGTTCGGCTGAGTGCAGCTCGTGCCGTTGCCCTTGTAGACTCCATTGAAGACGGTGCATTCCGCTTGCGTCCGCTGAAGGCACTGAATTCCGCCTCCAGCCGTGATGCAGCAGGCGCCCGTCGGC
>CAYXEY010000373.1:0-5674 GCA_964464105.1 uncultured Planctomycetaceae bacterium | reverse complement strand
AAGATGAGCCGGGTGAAGCAGATCTGCCACCATTGGTCCACCGGCTTCAACTTGCTCGAAGCCGCCCGCACCGATGAAGGCAAGGCCTTCGCGTACGGCTACCTGTCACACCTGGCCGCGGACACCGTGGCCCATAACAAGTTCCTGCCGCGGCAGATGGCGGTCGCCCAATCGACGGTCACATTCGGACATCTCTATTGGGAAATTCGCGCCGATTGCCCCATCGCCCGATCGCATTGGGCGCGGCTGAGAAGCGTGCTGCAAAACGAGCCGGGCGAAGTCGAAGATCTGCTTCGCGCGACTCTGACCAACACCCTGCTCTCATTCCGCACCAACCGGGTGATTTTCCGCCGCATGAACCTGCTGGTGTCGCTGAGCAGTTGGCGGCGCTCGGTGGACTTCTGGGCCAGGCTCTCCCGCCATCAAATAGACGGAAATCTATTAAACGGTTACCACGCCGAATCGCTCAGCCGAATGATCGACGTGCTCAACCGGGGTGCGCAATCGCCGGTGCTGCACCTCGACCCCAACGGCAATGCGGCCCTCGACTACGCCAAGGCCCAGCGTCGCTACCTGCAGTACACCCGCCGCGCCCACCTGCCCAATCGCCACGTCATTGACGAGGCCTCGTACGGCCACGCACCCGGAGACGATCGAATACAATCGGCATGAGGTATCGGACGCCCCGGCCATCGGACCGCCTGCCTCACGACTGATCTAAATGGCAATAAAACCGCCCCGCAAATGAGGGCCGCCACCCAGCGCCTTGACACTCTCTTTGCGCCGGTTACGATTCTGAAGCGGCACGAATCCCCGATAGCTCAATGGTAGAGCGACCGGCTGTTAACCGGTAGGTTGTAGGTTCGAGTCCTACTCGGGGAGGTTTCACCATTTCGTTGAATCTCACCGCGGACCCGTTGACGAAAATTATTGACCGGAGGATTGAGCGGCGCTTCGCGTAAACGGCGATCAACTCGACGTTTACGAGACGGACGTTGTCCGTCGGAGTTCTCTCTTCGCAACTCCGAAATCCCAAGGCGGTCGACAACGCATACTGTTGGATTTGGGGATTCAGGAAAACCTCTCGAACTCTCGCGCTCTCGCCCTTAGCAAGTCGAAAAAGTTAACGACCGAGTTGAACGCGCGGTCGCGATTTCTGTTGGCTCCCTGGTCATCAAGCACGGCTCCTGCGGCGGAAACTGTGCCAGTAAAACTTGTACATTCAGCCGTGATCCTGGATCACCAAAACGGGGTCCCTTTGAATTTCACGCTAACCGCGTTGCTCTCGAAATGACATTGGAGGATCTCGCCAGGCTTCATCTGGTTTTCGGCAGCAAAGTCAAAACTCATGTTGTCTAATGCAGTTCGGTGGTTTGTGAAAGCGTCGAGGAATGCAAAACGAACTTCGAAGAACTGTCGCACGAATGCCTGAAAATCCGAATCGTCGACTGCATTCTCCGCAATTTGGAGGTCTCCGGCTGAATTCGCCATATAGTTGCCAAAGATCCAACGGTGCCCCGTCGCCGGCGTCGGTAAAAGGAATGTTGCGTGGGCAGTGGCGTTGCGAATCACAGCCCCCAAGCCGGTGTGCGTGGTCTCAAAATCAGCAGCCAGCCCCGCAAAACCGGCCAACTTCAAGTCAGCAACCAAATTCGCAATGATCTTGCCAGTGGACACTTGGACCTTGTTGAGTTTCCCTCGCCGTTCGCCGAGTTGCTCGTCCCAGGGATGAGGGTGAAATTTCCTGCCAACAAGAATGCTGACGAAGTTTCGGAGTGTGGCGTAGAAGGCCTTTGACTCAAGGTGGGACTGCACAAGAAACAGCCCCTCATGGGCGTTGACCGCCTCGGGTGGGCTTTTCCGAAGTCGATCAAATAGCAGTGCAGTCGTCATTCGGTTTATTTCGGCCATGAAGTCGAGACTCCGGCCTCGCCCCGACACTCCGACCATGGTGAGTAAATAATACAATTGACTCTTGTTACGGGCCGCATCGAGCAGCGTCTTGAATTCAGCGTGGAGCTGGTTTCGGTCCATTTGAGATCTCTTTGAGGTGATTCGCTTCGCGTTTGGATTCCAGAACAAACGTGTTCGGGAGGTTTCTCTCATTTCTCTGAGTATTGCCGGGGATCAGTTGACGAATTCCATTGCGAGCAGACGGCACGAAAGTGGTCTCTAAGGACGTGGACCAGCGCATTCAAGGCGCAATACACGTCAAACACGGACAGATGGGCAGTAGACGTTGGGTCGTTGCCATTCGTAAAGCTGAGTCGGTCGTGTGGTGTTCCAACGATGTCCCAGGAAGAGCGCAACGTGCGACGGCCCGCTGTAGAAAAAATGAATGGACGATGATTCGATGGCGGCCGCCTTAACAGCGACGAGTTCTTTGAGTTGTGCCGCAAGTGCATTGGCTTCCTCGGGAGAGGAGAGCGGTTCCGAAACATGCAGATGCAATGTCGGCGCCCCCGCAAGGTCACTAGATTGGACATACGCGTCAACGTCTCCCCGGACAGGCCGAATGACGCCGATCGATACAATTAGCTTAGATCCCGTGCCGGCGGTGAACGTCTCTGAGATTTGCTGGCGCTTGGTCGCGGTCGTTGCATGCCAATCAGTAGCCCAGACCTCCCCGCGATGCTCCATTTCGATAGAGAAACCCGCTACCGCCGAGAAGTGCGCCCCCAACGCGACGGCAACAGAAAGTCGGCGATCCCCTGAGAGTCGGATTCTGCGTGGGCGTCGATACTCTTGAATCCAGCTCGCCGTGGCTGCGAGTTCCCTTGTCACTCGTTCCCAGACGGCGGCCGGCGGATAGATGTGGGCCTCTCCACCGAAGAACTCTTGCCAGTCGAATCGCACGGCGCCGGAGGGTGTGGCCGCGTCGTCCTTCGCAGTGTGGAGTTTGAGCGTCTTCATAAGGCCGGCCCGGCCAGTCGGGCGCGCTGCGTCCAGGACCGCTTCGATTTCATGGCGGTGAATCGGCTTGGCTTTTCGCGACTTCACGAGCGCGAGCAGATTCTGAAACGCCGCCTTACTCGACGATCCCGGGTAGTCTGCAAACTCCGGGAAGCACGCCTCAAGCCTTTGGCGAAAAACGGCTTCGGCGTTGGCGCCACCGGGCGTCCAATCGTGGGCAATGAGCGTGCGCTCGAACAGGAAATGCGCCTCGTCACGCGTGTGACCGAGCGCCTTTACCTTTTCAACGTATTCGGCGAAAGAGGCCTCAGCGACACCGGATGTGCGACCGTAGAAGGCGTAGGGATCTCTGACGCGTCTCAAGCCATTGACCAGGGGACTTAGCGCATCGGATACCCCGGTTGACGCGAGCGTGAACCACTGAAATGTTCCTGGGCTTCCGCGATCAAGCACCCTGAACCGCTCGATCTCCTCCCAGAACGGCGCAGGAGTGAGGGAATAATCCTTGGCTTCAATCGCGTCGCGGACCAATCCGCGGCCGGGAAGGAAATACGCGGCCTCCGTATCGGCCATCGCTTCTCGGATGGCCATGGTGAAGCCGTCCTGGGCGAGCCACGATGGAATGCTCGCCATCATGACGGCCTCCTGAAAAGAAAAGCCGCCCTCGGCGATGTCTCCGCCTCGGGCTTCGCTATCGAGAAGCGTGGGTCGCATGGCTTTGTCCGACATAGGATGACTCCTCGAACGCGATCTCGCCTGCATAATGGCTTTTCCTCGCAGGAAAGACGGTGAGCGCCCCTTCCAGACGGGCGTCTGATGTGCATTTCACGATAAGCAACACCGCAAACGTTGCTCCGACCTTCGGGTCGTCCACGATTTCGCGCATGGTGGCGATGTCCTTGCCACTTGGAACGAGCGCGAAAGACGGATGGGAATGCCATTCACCCAGGTAGTTGAATCGGCGGTACTCGTGATGAGTACTTTTGAAGAAGGCGGCCAGCGGCTTGACGATCTGCTCCAGAAACCGCACGAACGACGCAAATGCGCCGCCGTGATCTTGCACGGTAAGCGACAGCACGCGAAAAGTATCCGGGGCTATGTGCTCTCCCATCAGTACTCCGCCAATTTCGCGCGCTCCTGCTTTCTGGAGCGCTTCCAGAATTCGGTTCCCGTGTTCAAGAGGCAGCAGCAGTTTCACGAGTTGCGTCTCCAATAAGCGCCGCGATGAACTCTTCCGCTTCGGCGTTGCCGTTGCCGTCGCGGCTCCGATCTATCTTTGGGGGCGCGGGCGGGGTCTCAATGGCAATGCAATGCATGGGTGCCTCGAACACCCAGCGGCGCTCCATGCCGATCAAATAGAGCGAGTGCGGAAATCGTGACGGCTCGCGCTCAAGAAGACAGTCCAAGGCGAGCTGTACTGCGTAGCCCGCAATCACGTTCACCTGCGCATCGGAGGCGATGACGACATGGCCCCCGTCTGAAATCGCATCGTAGTTTTCCGACTCGACTTTCTCGTCGAAAGGATGCTCTCGCGTGTATGCGGAATAGGTGTCGCGCAATGTGAATGGTGACGCGTCCTTGCCGGGAAGGCTTCGCGCAATCATGCCTCCGAGATTCCCCCCGAACACCTCCATCCAGACGAGAGGCTTTTTCTTGGAGTCCGCGAGGTGAGCGAGCAGTGAAAACACGCGCGGGTTGGCAGTCGCGTCGATGATCACATCGCATTCTCCGATGCGACCGACCGCTGATGCGACGACGGCGTTTGACTCCTGGCCAACCAGATGCACGGTGGAGACGTCGACCTGCACGGTTGGATTGATCTTGCTGAGCCGCTGCGCGACGGCCTGTACTTTGAGTTCGCAGCTGTTATGAAGGTCGAGGACGTTGCGCACGACGTTCTCGGGCAGGAACACGTCATGATCCACCAGCATGAAGCGGCCGACGCCTGAACGAGCAAGCGATTCCGCCATCTTGCTACCAACAGATCCCAGTCCAATGATTGCCGCGCTCTTACCGGCGAGCATGGAATATTCGGGTGAAAGTCGGTTGTTTGCGTTTGGGGATGGACGTAGTACTGCGGGTGAGTGAAGATGCGGAGAGTCAAATGTAAAGCGAAGCAGAATGTGTGGCTCGCCTTGACAGTCAATCACAACTGCGCTCATCGGTTCCTTGGCATTTACCCGCTTCTGGGCGGCGCTCAACGTCTCCTTCCCGTGTGCCGTCAAGAGGGCGTCGAGTGCCTCGACCGTGGAGACGGTCTTCACCGTTGCTCCTTCGGCTGGCAGGCGGACCCAGATGGCGCGCTCCAGTAATGGCGAGTCGGATTTGTGACGGAGGGTCGAGGGCACTTCTTCGTTAACCCACGACGTCCCATCCGCCTCGGTGCCTTCGATCACGATCGAGAAAGACTTGTGTTGAAAGTGATAGGAAAGTCGAACCGTGCCAGTGCTGTCTCCAATGGATTGCAATTTTTCGAGGGCAACGTCGCTTAGGAATACTCGCACCACCTCCGAACGCAACGACTGTCCAAGGGAAAGTTCATGGCGCGACGGCGCAATGGGAGCTTTGCCCTCGACCGCAGCCCTCTCGATGTTCAAAAGTGCGTATGCGCTTTCAAGCATCTGGCGCCCGGTAATCTCCGGACGCCATGTATCTGGCCCCCATTCCAGACAGAGCGTGCCATCGCCATATTGATGCCCCGACCACCGCTCGTTGTCCTGCTGTGGCCGAACGGCAGGAGGCTGTGCAGGGAACATAGCCG